>NZ_PVZF01000014.1 GCF_003002055.1 Kineococcus rhizosphaerae | reverse complement strand
TGGAAGGAGGAGGCGACCAGGACGACCGGTTCGGGGCCGTTGTCGCCCTGGACGACGGCGGACAGGGCGGCGACGCCGGTGGGGAACAGGGCGAACGTGGTGCGCAGCGCCATGGGGTCGTCGGCGAACGGGACCAGGGCGGGGACGTCGAGGTCGGTGTGCAGGTCGGTCACGGCAGGTGGCCTTTCGGGTGGTCGGTGGACGTCGGGTGGGCGGCGTGAAGCAGGTCGTCGATGGTGGGGTAGGCCCACAGGACCTGACCCAGGGGCAGTCCGGTGCGGGCGGCGACGTCGGCGTGCGAGGGCCGGCCGTCGTGCAGCAGCCCCTGGCGGCGCAGGTGGTCCACGGCGTCGGTGACGAGACGTGTTCGCCGTTCCTCGCCCTGGGCGCGGCGGTGGGCCAGTTCCGCGGCCCGCTCCGTCGCGGCGGCTGTCGGGTCGGCGCGCGCGGCGCGGCGGTGGGCGGAGCGGCGCACCGGTCGGCGCCGGCCGGCGTGGGGGGCGGCGGAGAACGTCACCGCGACCGGTCCCGGCCGGTCAGCAGGTGCCCCAGGCCGGTGTCGCGGGCCCACCGCCGGGTGTCCTGCACGTCGCGGCGCAGCAGCTCCACCAGTTCGGTGGACCCGGTGCAGCGGCGCTGGGGACGCAGCCTGACGTGCAGGTCGATCCGCAGGGTGCGTCCGTACAGGTCGCCGTCGTAGTCGAGGAGGTTGGCCTCCAGCAGTCTCTCGCCGTCCTTGCCGTAGTAGGTGGGGCGGTGCCCGACGGACACGGCGGCGACGTGGAGCGTGCCGGGGGTCCCGTCCGGGCCGGGGTCCAGGAGCACCGTGCCGGCCCACACCCCGTCCTTCAGGGCGTGCGGGGGGACGGCCACGTTGGCGGTGGGGAAACCGAGCAGCCGGCCGCGTTCGTCGCCGTGCTCCACGACCCCTTCGATGCGCAGGGCGACGTCGTCGCCCCGGGGGACGGGGACCTCCACGGGTGGTGTCGTCGGGGTCGGGTCGGGTCGGTCCGTCGTGTTCTGGCGCACGAAGTCCTCCTCTGCTCGTCGTTCTCGTGGTCGGGGGGTGCTCACGCGCCGTCGCGCAGGTGCCCGGTCAGCGTGGTGGCGGAGTACTCGCGACGGGCGTGACCGGTCCGCTGCAGGACCGGGACGACCCCGTCGACGACCTCGTCCACGAACCGCATCGTGAGTTGCCCGGAGCCGGAGTAGAACAGGAACCCGTCACCCCCGGTCGCCTCGAGGGTCTCGACCATCCGCGCGGCGACCGTGTCGGGTGAACCCACGAGCTCGACGCTCTCGGTCTGGTCGTCGACCAGGGCGTCGCGGAACGTCTTGCCCGCGTGGCGCCGCGCGAACTCCGCGGTGATGCTCTGGCCGTCGTCCGGCATGGCCGGCAACGGTGCGTCCAGGTCGAACCGCGACCAGTCGACCGCACCGCCGCTCATCATCGCCAGCCGCTGCCGGGCGCGCTCGTCGCGCCGGGAGAACTGCCGCTCCCGCACCGCGCGCGCCTCGGCGTCGGTCTCGGCGATCGTCGGCGTCACGATGAACAGCACCTTGCACGCGGCCGGGTCGCGGCCCGCGGCCTCGGCCGCCCGGCGCACGTCGTCGACGTGGGCGCGCATCTGCTCGACGCCCTTGGGCAGGGCCACGACCGTGTCGGCGTGGCGGCCGGCGAACGCGCGCCCGCGCGCGGAACCCCCCGCCTGGCAGATCACGGGCCGGTACTGGGGGCTGGGCGGGGAGTTGAGCGGACCGCGCGAGGAGTACCACTTGCCCTCGAAGTCCACCGTGTGGACCTTGGCGGCGTCGACGTAGGTGTCGGTGGCGTGGTCGGCCACCACGGCGTCCTCCTCCCAAGACTCCCACAACCGCACCACCAGCTCGATGAACTCCTCCGCCACGTCGTAGCGCAGGTCGTGGGCGGACGCCCCGTCGCGCAGCGACTCCTCGCGGAGCCCGAAGTTCGCCCGCGCCTGGTCGGGGGCTCCGGTCACCACGTTCCAGCCGGCGCGTCCCCGGCTGAGGTGGTCCAGCGTCCGGATCGTGCGGGCCAGCAGGTACGGCGGGTAGAAGGTCGTGTTCGCGGTGACGACGAGCCCGAGGTGGCGGGTCTCGCGCGCGATCGCCGCGGCCAGGGGGACGGGGTCGTTCTTGGGAGCGCGCGCCATCTGCCGCAGTTCCAGCTCGAAGGAGCCGCCGTAGGCGTTCGACACGTAGCTGGAGTCCTCCAGCAGGAGGTAGTCGAACCGCGCCTCCTCCAGTCGGCGGGCCAGGTTCACGTGGAAGTCGCCCGACATCCACGTGTCCCCGGCCCGTCCGGAGAACTCCCGGTTCCAGGAGGGGGTGAGGTAGTTCGTGAACCATCCCAGGTGCACGTCAGAAGTCCAGGAGGTTGTCGCGGAACAGTTCGTGCTCGTACCGGCGGCGCACCCGGCCGAGGTCGGCGAGGGCGCCGACGAGACCGTCGGTGAGCTCGGCGATCGCCTTGCGGCTGCCCCCGCCGGTGATGAGGTACCCGTCACCGCCCACCTCGTCGAACTCCTCGGTCATCGCCGCGGCGACCTTGTCCGGGGTCCCCACGAACGCCGGGTTCGTGTAGCGGGTGGCCCACGCCCCGGTCGCCTCGCGCAACGTCGACCCGAGGGCGAGGAACTTCTCCAGCGTGGTCCGGTGCCCGTTGGTCTCCAGTTCACCCAGGGGGGCGTCGGGGTCGACGCCGGAGAAGTCGATCTCGGTCAGGGCGCCCATGTGACCGAGGCTGACCTCGACGGCCGCCTCGCTGGGGTTGCGCATCTCTTCGTAGACCCTGTCGGCCTCGGACTGCGACGCAGCGACGATGGGCAGGGCGATGTACATGACCTTGATCGAGTCGGGGTCGCGGCCGACGCCCTTGGCCCGGCTGCGGATGTCGTCGCGGAACTCGCGCATGTCCCGCACACCCTGTGCCGCGCAGATGATCGCGTCGGCGTGGCGGGCGGCGAACTCGCGGCCGCGCGGTGAGCCCCCGGCCTGCAGGTACACCGGCCGGCGCTGCGGGGAGGGCAGGGTGTTCAGCGGGCCGCGCACCTTGTAGAACCGTCCCTCGTGGCGGATGGGCCGCACGTGCCGGGCGTCCACGTAGGTCCCGGTCGCCCGGTCCGCCACCAGCGCCTCGTCGCCCCAGGAGTTCCACAACGCTTCCACGACCTCGACGAACTCGTCGGCCCGGTCGTAGCGGCTGTCGTGCTCGTACAGGGCGTCGAGGCCGAAGTTCTGCGCGGCCCGGTCCTCCGAGGACGTCACGATGTTCCAGCCGGCCCGGCCGCCCGAGAGGTGGTCGATCGTCGCCAGCGAACGCGCGAGCAGGAACGGCGGGTAGAACGACGTCGACGCCGTGCTCACGATGCCGATGTGCCGGGTCTCGCGCGCCAGCACCGGGGCCAGCACGAGCGGGTCGTGCTTGGGGGCGTAGAGGGAGTGCTTGAGGTCGGCGTCCATCGTGCCGCGGTACCCGTCGGACACCATGGAGGAGTCCTCGAGCATCATGAAGTCGAACTTGGCCCGCTCCATCGCGCGGATCCAGTCGACGTGGTAGTCGCCGTCGGTCCACCCACGGGCCTCGTCCGCGCTGACCCACGGTGTGGTCCAGGCGGGGCGCGTGAAGTTCATGAACCAGCCGAGGTGCATCTTCCGGGGAGCGCTCAAGGGGACGAGTCCTCACGGGTGGGAGGTGGGGTGTCCGCCCGAGTGTTCCTGATCCCGTGTTTCCGCCGAGCGTCACGATCATTAACGGCCTGTTGCGCCACCGGTGTGAGCACGCAGGTCGCGAACAACGCCGCCCGGTCGCCGCCCGGCCGTCGTGGGGTCGTCCGGCCGCTGCGCCGTGCTCATCGGCGTTAATCGCCGGTCCACGCCCCTGACCTGCACTCCTGCCCGGCGAAATGTGTCCGACACGTGTTCGGGACACGCCTGAAACCCTCCGGCGGCATGCTCGGCCCCACGCAGCCCGGACGTCGTGCCGACGACTGCGACCCGGGGGCGGACGGCCGCCCCGGAACCGTTCCGGAGAACGTCGACCCAGGAGGTGCCGTGAGCGAGGACCGACCAGCCAGCCTCACGCAACTGATCGCCGACCAGGTCGTCAAGGTCTACCGCCGCGGAGCCGCACCGGCCGTGGCGGGGATCGACCTCGAGATCGGCCCGGACACCGCGCTCGGCATCGTCGGGGAATCCGGGTCGGGCAAGTCGACCCTGGCGCGCATGCTCGCCGGGCTCGAAGCACCCACCGGCGGCCGGGTGCTCCTCGACGGCGAACCCCTCACGGGCCTGCTGGCGTCGCGCACCGGCCGGCGCGACGTCCGGCGCGCGATCCAGTACATCGCGCAGGACACCAGTTCCTCCTTCGACCCGCGACGCACCCTGCGCGATTCGGTCCGGCTGCCGCTGCTGCGCCTGCTGGGCCTGGACCGCGCAGCGGCCGACGCCCGCGTGGACGAGGTCCTGACCTCCTTGGAGATCGCCCCGCACCTCGCTGACCGGCTGCCGCGCAACGTCTCCGGCGGTCAGCGCCAGCGGTTCGCGATCGCTCGCGCCCTCGTGGTGGGACCCCGCGTCCTCATCTGCGACGAGGTGGTCTCCGCGCTGGACGTCTCCGTCCAGGGGGCCGTGCTCAACCACCTCCGACGGCACGCCGTCGCCACCGGCTGCGGTCTGGTCTTCGTGTCCCACGGCCTGCCCGCCACGGCCTTCATCTCCTCGCACCTGCTGGTCATGAAGGCCGGTCAGGTCGTCGAGCACGGGACGGTGGACCAGGTCGTGGACTCCCCCCGCCACGAGTACACCCGCACCCTCCTGGCCGCGCACTCCGGCCCCGGCCTGCGAGCCGCCTCGTGAGCGCGGGGCTGCAGACCCAGCAGAGCGAGGTGGACGTGACCACCCCCGCGACCGTGCGGAACACCTCGGCTCCCCGGCGCCTGCTCGCCCGGAACCGCTGGTGGCTGACCCGCCTGGTGGTGCTGCCCCTGCACCTGTTCCTCTTCGCCGTCGCGACCTTCTTCCTGGTGCGGCTCATCCCGGGGGACCCGGCCCGCGAGGTGGTGGGTCCGGAG
The DNA here is from genome assembly GCF_003002055.1 of Kineococcus rhizosphaerae. Classification (NCBI taxonomy): domain Bacteria; kingdom Bacillati; phylum Actinomycetota; class Actinomycetes; order Kineosporiales; family Kineosporiaceae; genus Kineococcus; species Kineococcus rhizosphaerae. The sequence goes on along the minus strand of NZ_PVZF01000014.1, from coordinate 155,619 downwards.
GCCACGCAGGAGGACTACCTGGCCACCCGGGAACGGCTGGGCCTGGACGGGAGCCTGCCCGACCAGCTCGTCACCTACGTGGGCAGGCTCCTGCACGCCGACCTCGGCCAGTCCATCGCGAACGGCAGGTCGGTCGCCGCCGAGATCGGCGACCGCCTGCCCGGGACGGTCGAACTGGCCGTGATGGCCTTCTCGTGGCTCGTGCTGGTGACCCTGCTGCTGTCCACGGTGGTCGTCGCCCGGCCCCGGTCCGCGGCCGCCCGCGTCGTGCGCGGGTACGCGCAGGCCGCCGGAGCCGTCCCCGAGTTCGTCGTCGGCGTGTTCGGGATCTTCCTCTTCTACGCCACCCTGCACGTCGTCCCCTCACCCACCGGCCGCATCCGCCCCGGTCTGACGGCTCCCGAACCCCTCACGCACTTCCCGCTGCTCGACGCGGTGCTGCGCGGGGACGTCGTCGTGGTGAACTCGATGACCTCCCGGTTGCTGCTGCCCGTGTGCGTGCTCGTGGTCTCGGTCTGCCCCGTGCTGCTGAAGCAGCTGCTCTCCTCCCTGGAGCAGACGACGGCGTCGCAGCCCACGGCGTTCATGGTGGCGACCGGGGCCCGGCGCCGCTCGATCTGGTGGGCGACGTACCGCAGGGCGCTTCCGCCGGTGGTCACGATGGGCGGCAACGTCTTCGGGTCCCTGGTCGGGGGAGCGGTGATCCTCGAGTCACTGTTCGGGCTCGGGGGCATGGGCAGCTACGCCGTGGACGCCGTCAGCACCACCGACTTCGTCGCCCTCCAGGGCTCGCTCCTCGTGGTGGGTGCCCTGTCGATGCTCGTGTTCCTCCTCGTCGACATCGTCAACATGGTCCTCGATCCCCGCCGCAAACCGGGGAGGCAGGTGGCTGGCTCATGACCGACCTCTCGACCACCACGGACGCCCCCGCCGCACCGGGGCGGGCCGCCGGACCCCGCCGTCGGCGCAGGCTGCGGGCCGGGACCGTCCTGGCCCTCCTGCCCGTCGTCGTCGTGCTGACCGTCGCGGTGGTCGGCCCCTGGATCGCGCCGCTGGACCCGACCCGCGTCGTGGGCGCACCGTCCTCGGCGCCCGGCGGGAAGTTCCTGCTCGGCACCGACAACGCCGGCCTGGACGTGTTCTCCCGGGTGCTGGCCGGCGCCCGCATCGACGTCGTCATCGCCACCCTCGCCACGCTCGTCGCGACCACCGCCGGGATCGCCGTGGGGCTGGTGGTGGGCATGAACGAGTCCCGTGGCGGCCTCCTGGGGTTCCTGGCCCGCAGCTGCGCCCGCGGGATGGACCTGCTCGAGGCGGTCCCGACCATCATCGTGGCCCTGGTCGTGGTCTCGTTCTTCGGGACCAGCACCCCCACCATGGTGCTCACCCTCGCGATCATCCTCGCCCCGCTGCAGGCCCGCCTCGTGCGCACCGAGGTGCTGCGGGTCCGGCACGACGCGTACCTCGACGCGGGGCGGCAGGCCGGGCTGACCGAGCTCGAGCTCGTCGTCCGCCACGTCCTGCCGAACTCGGTGACCCCCGCCTTCCAGAACGCACCCGTCCTGTTCGGCGTGACGATCATCCTGACCGCGGCGCTGGGGTTCCTCGGCGTCGGGCTGCCCCCGCCCACGCCCGAGTGGGGCGCGATGATCACGCGGGGTGCCGGTGACGCCGCCGTCGGGAAGTTCTGGGCGGCCGGCGCCCCCGCTCTCGCCCTCTGCCTCACCGTGGCCGCCGTCTCCCTCTTCGGCCGCCGCCTGGCCGCCGACCTCCGGCGCTGACCCCCGCCACGCACTCCCGCCTCCTGCCCCTCCCGCCGTCCCGCAAGGAGAACGCATGTCGCCCCGCCCCGTCCCCAGCGTCCCCCGCGCCTCCGGACCCAGCCGCCGCCGAGCCCTGCAGCTCCTCGGCGCCGGGGGAGCCGCCGTCGGCGTGGGCGCCCTGTCGGCCTGCTCCGACGAAGCACCCGCCAACGGCAGCGGCGCCGCCGCCGCCCGCACGGAGATCGTCGTCGTGACCCCCGACCAGGCCTCCAACGTGGTCCGCGACTACGGCTACACCGCCGGCACCGACAACCAGGACGTCACCAACAACCTGCACGCCCAGCTGCTGCGCAAGCCGTACGTCGAGGACGGCAACGCGCTGAACCAGGACCTGTACACCTTCGACCCGTACCTCGCGGAGAGCTACGAGACCAGCCCGGACGGGCTGACGTTCACGTTCCACCTCAAGCAGGGCGTCGTCAGCCAGCAGGGCAACCCGCTCACCGCGGACGACGTCCTGTGGTCCTTCGAGCGCAAGTTCGCGACCCCCGGGGGCGGCATGGCCGGCTACTACAAGCCGATGCTCACGGACCCGGCCACGCAGATCCGCAAGGTCGACGACCACACGGTGACCTTCACCGTGGTCAAGGCCGGGTACGGGCTGACCCTGCTGGCCAACCTCGCCGAGAACATCGGGTCCATCTACGACAGCACCTACCTCAAGGCGAACGCCACCCCCGCGGACCCGTACGCCGTCCAGTGGGGCGTGGCCGACATGATGCGCGGCAACTTCGGCTTCGGCGCCTACAAGCTGCAGTCCGTGACCGCCGGCCAGGAGATCGTCATGGTCTCCAACCCGGACTTCGTCCTGGGGGCGCCGCACGTCACCAAGATGACGCGACGGCTGGTCGAGGACGCGGCCACGCGGGCCAACATGGTCAAGCAGGGTGACGCCGACGTCGCGCTCGGTCTGCGCCCCTCGGACCAGAAGGCGCTGGAGGCCGACGACTCGGTCCTGGTGCCGGACACCAAGACCAACAGCTACCTGCTGATGGCCATGAACACGACGCGCGCGCCCTTCGACGACCCCGCGGTCCGCTACGCGATGTCGTTCGCCGTCCCCTACGGGCAGATCATCTCCGACGTCTACTCCGACCGCGCCTACCAGTACAACCACATCCTGGACGACACCGCGCCGGGTTACGACGACAGCAAGCTGCCCGAATTCACCTTCGACCCCGGGCACGCCAAGGAACTGCTCGCCGCGGCAGGGGTGAACGACCTGTCCTTCACGTTGAGCGTGAACAACCAGCTCCCCTCGGTCCAGGACACCGCGATCCAGATCCAGTCCGCCCTGGCCGACGCGGGGATCACCGTCAAGATCGCCGAGCTGCCCGCCGCGCAGCTGAACCAGGACTCCCTCGACGGCAAGCTCGAGGCCAGCCTGGCCGTCGGGGCCGCCGTGACGAACACCCCGCCCTACATGCTGTCGCTGCTCACCCAGCCCGGCGGGGGGTCGAACACCGCCCTGTGGAACGACCCGCCGTTCCTCGCCGAGGTCGCCGCCGGGCTCGACGCCGGCGACGCCCTGGGCGCCCCGGCCATGACCCACTGGCAGACCGCGGAGCTGCGCATGGTCACCCAGGCGCCCTACGTGATGATCGCCCGGGTCAAGCCGGCGGCCGTGCTGCGCGCCGACATCCACGGCTTCGCCCAGCGGACCGACTTCCGCATCGACTACTCCAACCTGGAGATCGCATGACGGCCACCGCTGACCAGGACGCGCCGCGCGCCGCGCGCAAGTTCCACCTGGGCTGGTTCGGCGCCTACGTCCCGCCCGGCTGGAACCAGCCCTTCGAAGGCACCGAGCGCAGCCACCGGGAGTGGCTCGACGGCAGCTTCTACGTCGACTTCGCCCGCCAGCTGGAACGGGCCTGCTTCGACGTCCTGCTCCTGGAGGACTCCTCCATGGTGTCCGACACCTACGGCGGGACCTCCGAGGCGACGCTGGCGCGGGGGGTGTGGGCCCCCAAGGGCGATCCCGTCGCTCTGGCCCCGCTGCTGACGGAGGCCACGACGCACCTGGGTGTCTCCATCACCGCCTCCACCAGCTTCTACCCGCCCTACCTGCTGGCGCGCACGATGTCGACGCTGGACCACCTCTCCGGGGGCCGGATCGGCTGGAACGTCGTCACCTCCAGCGAGGACCGCGCCGCCCAGAACTTCGGCATGGACGGCCTTCCCCCGCACGACGAGCGCTACGAGCGCGCGCAGGAGTACGTCGAGCTCGTCGACGCGCTCTGGGCGTCGTGGGAACCGGACGCCCTCGTCATGGACCGCGAGAGCGGGACCTACGTCGACCACACGAAGGTCCACCCCGTCCACTTCCGGGGCAAGCACCACGCCTCTCGGGGGCCGCTGAACACCCTGCCGCCACCGCAGGGCCGGCCCGTCGTGAGCCAGGCCGGTGGGTCCCCCACGGGGCGCGCCCTGGCCGCCCGCAGCGCGGACCTGGTGCTGGCCCTGCCGAAGGGGACGGCGGCGATGAAGGAGTACCGCGACGACATCCGGGCCCGGGCCGAGGCCTTCGGTCGCGACCCCGACGACGTCAAGGTCATGTTCATCGTCTCGCCGATCCTCGGGGCCACCGAGGCGGAGGCCGCCGAGCGCCTCGCCCGCAAGCGCGAGGCCGTGCGCGCCGACCCGACCGGCCAGCTCGTCGGGTGGTCGGGGAGCATGGAGATCGACTTCTCCCGGTTCGACCTCGACCAGACCCTGCCCGGGACCGCCCGCACCAACGGTCACCAGTCCACCCTCGACACCTTCCGGAGGTGGGCGGGCGAGCGCACGCTGCGGCAGGCCGTCGAGGACTACCGGACCGAGGCGATCGAGCTGGTCGGGACCCCCGACTCCGTCGCCGACCAGATGGAGGCCGCGATGGCCGAGGTCGGTGGCGACGGGTTCATGCTCTGGATGCAGCCCCCCACGCGCCAGTACGTCGCCGAGGTCACCGACGGCCTCGTGCCCGCGCTGCAACGACGCGGCCTCGTCCGCACCGAGTACGCGCACACGCACCTGCGCGACAACCTCCTCGAGTTCTGAAGGGTTCGACATGACGTCACCGAAGTTCCACCTCGGATGGTTCCTGGGCGCCGGGTTCGGCGTCCAGAGCTGGAACCAGCCCTGGTCCGGCACCGGCGCGCAGGACTGGATGCTGCCCGACCAGTACGTCGACCTCGCGCACTCCCTCGAACGGGCCTGCTTCGACTTCCTCATCATGGAGGACTCCGTCCAGGTCTCCGACACCTACAAGGGGTCGATGGAGTACTACCTGCGCACCGCGTCGGCGGCGCCGAAGCACGACCCGGCGGTGCTGGCCGCGATCCTCGCGCACGAGACGAAGCACCTCGGGATCATCCCGACGCTGACGACGACCTTCTACCACCCCTACACCGTCGCCCGCATGATGACGACGCTGGACCACATCGCCAGAGGGCGCATCGGCTGGAACGTCGTCACCGGTTCCAACACCCGGGCCGCGCAGAACTACGGCTTCGACATGCCCGAGCACGACGTCCGCTACGAGATGGCCGACGAGTTCGTCGAGCTCGCCCACAAGCTCTGGGACAGCTGGGAGGACGACGCGGTCCTGGCCGACGTCGAGAACGGCGTCTACGCCGATCACGAGAAGGTCCACCGCCTCGACTTCCAGGGCAAGCACTACGCCTCCCGCGGTCCGCTGAACACCGTGCCCAGCCCGCAGAAGTCGCCCGTCATCCTGCAGGCCGGGGGATCGAGCGCGGGCAAGGCGTTCGCCGCCCGCTGGGCCGAGGCGATCATCTCCAACCCGCACGGCACCGCCAACATGCGCGCCTACCGCGAGGAGATCCGCACCCTGGCCGCCGAGCAGGGCCGCGACCCCGACCACGTCAAGGTCCTCTACCTGATCTCGCCGGTCTTCGGGGAGACGACGGCCGAGGCGAAGGCCAAGATGCAGCGCCGCAAGGACGCGCAGGCCCGCAACATCGACGGTCTGCTCGCCGGCCGCTCGCACCTGTCCGGCATCGACCTGTCGAAGTACGACCTCGACGCACCGCTGCCCGCGGACCTGGAGAGCAACGGCCACCGCAGCAGCTTCGCGGAGTTCAAGGGGGACGGGACGCAGACCCTGCGCGAGCGCCTCATCGCGCACTCCGCCATCGACACGATCGAGTTCATCGGCACGCCGGAGGACGTCGCCGACCAGATGGAGGGCGTCATGCAGGAGGTCGGCGGGGACGGGTTCCTCATCGCGGGCGCCCCCCTGAACCGCCGCTACGTCGCGGAGGTCACCGACGGCCTGGCCCCGGTGCTCAAGCGCCGCGGGCTGACGCGCGACCGCTACGAGTTCGCCCACTTCCGCGACAACCTGCGCGCGTTCTGACCCACGAGAGAGAGGGATGTGACGATGTTCCACCTCGCGTGGTTCCTCAGCTGGCAGGTGCAGAGCTGGAACGGCACGTGGTCCGGTGAGGGTGGCGACGAGTGGAACCACCCCGACCTCTACGTCGACATGACCAAGTCGCTGGAGCGGGCCGGTTTCGACTACATCATGTTCGAGGACGGCGCCTTCGTCCCGGACTCCTACGGCGGCAACCACGACTGGTGGCTGGCCCGGGCACGGTCGGTCCCCAAGCAGGACCCGATGCAGCTGCTGCCGATCCTGTCCCAGCACACCGAACGCCTCGGGCTCGTGGGGACGATGTCGACGTCCTTCTACCCGCCCTACATGGCGGCGCGGACGATGGCGACCATCGACCACCTCACCCACGGCCGCGCCGGCGTGAACCTGGTCACCTCGCACAACACCCGCACCGCGCAGAACTTCGGGCACGAGGACATCTTCGAGCACGACCTGCGCTACGACATGGCCGACGAGTGGATCGAGCTGGTCAAGCAGCTGTGGGGTTCGTGGGACGCCGACGCGCTCGTCCAGGACCGTGCGCGCAACGTGTACGTGGACGGGGCGAAGGTCCGGCCGATCGACTTCCACGGGAAGTGGCACAGCAGCCGCGGGCCGCTGAACACGCTGGCGCCGCCGCAGGGCAACCCGGTGATCTGCCAGGCGGGCGGTTCCGGTCCGGGCCGGGCGCTGGCGGCCAAGCACTGCGACACCCTGCTGGCCCAGGTCGAGTCCGTCGAGGCGATGAAGGAGTACCGGGCCGACGTCCGGGCCCGCATGGTCGAGGCCGGGCGCGACCCGGACTCGTGCAAGGTCCTGTTCATCGTCTCGCCCGTGCTGGGGGAGACCCAGGAGGACGCCGAGGCGAAGAACGAGCGGATGCTCGCCGGGTTCAAGGCCGACATCTCGGTGAACCTCGCGAACATGTCCTACGCCAGCGGGGTGGACTTCGCGCAGTACGACCTGGACGAGCCGTTCCCCGACCTGTCCGGGACCAACGCGACCCGCTCGTCGATGGTCATGATGGCCGAGAACGCCAAGGGCATGACCCTGCGCCAGGCGGCGGAGTCGAACGTGCGGCGCTCGGTGGACCTCGTCGGCACGCCCGACGCGGTGGCCGCGCAGATGGGCGAGATCGTGGAGGAGGTCGGCGGCGACGGGTTCCTCATCTCGGGCAACGTCAACCGCCGCTACATCGCCGAGATCACCGACGGGCTGGCCCCCGAGCTCCGCAAGCGGGGGCTCATCCGCGACGGGTACACCCACGAGCAGTTCCGCGACAACCTGCTGGAGTTCTGATCCGCGTGCCCTCCGACCGTCCCGTGCCCGTGCGGATCCCCCGCGCGGCCTGGCTCACCGTGTCCTCGACGGCCCTCGGGCTCGTCGTGGCGTTCTCCAGCGTGAGCATGGTCCCGGTCGCGCTGCCCGCGATGATCGAGGACCTGGACGCCAGCGCGGTGCAGGGGCAGTGGTTCCTGCTCGCCTACCTGCTCGCGTGCTCGGCGCTCATCCTCGTCGCCGGCCGGGTGGCCGACGCGTGCGGACGTCGCCCCGTGTACCTGACGGGGCTGGCCCTGTGCACCGCCTCGGTCGCCGGGATCACCGTCGCCACCGACCCGTGGCTGGTCGTGGCGCTGCGGGGCCTGCAGGGGCTGGGGGCGGCCTGCGTCATCACCAACTCGACGGCCCTGCTGGTGGAGGTCTTCCCCCCGAGCCGGCTCGCCGTCGGGATCGGCGCGAACATCGGCATCATGTCGGTCGCGACGGCGGTCGGCCCGCTCGTCAGCGGCGTCCTCACCGAGGGCGTCGGCTGGCGCGCGGTGTTCGCGGTCGCGGCGCCGCTGGGGCTCGTCGGGTTCGTGTGGGCCGCGTTCGCCCTGCCGCGGGTCCCGCGGGCCCTGCGCCGGACCGGCCGGCCCGACGTGGCCGGTGCCCTGACGTCGGCGACGTTCATGGCCGCGGTGGTGTTCGCCGCGAACCAGGCCGGCGCGTCCGGCTGGACGCCGACGGTGATCGGCGCCCTCGGGGTGGCCGTGGTCGCCGGTGTCCTCCTGCTCGTGGTCGAACGCCGTGCCGGCGACCCGGTGGTCGACTTGACCCTGCTGCGGGAACGGTTCCGGGGGGCCGCCTACGGCGCCACGGGGTTGTCGACGCTGGCCGAGGGGTCGGTGGCGGTCGTCGTCGTCTGGTACCTGCAGCAGGACCGCGGGGCCTCGCCCCTGGAGGTGGGGGTCCAGGTGACCGCGCTGGCCGTCGGGACGGCAGCCGCCTCGCTGGTGGCCGGGCGGCTGTCGCCGCTGTTCTCCGGTCGGGCCCTCACCACGGCCGCCATCGGCGGTTCGACCCTCGTGCTGACGCTCATCGCGCTGCACTTCGCGGGCCCGGCGGAGTTCGTCCCGCTGGGGGCGCTGCTCTGCGCGATCGGCCTCACCGGTGGGATCTTCAAGACCGCCAACGCAGCCGCGCTCAACGTCGGCGGCGACGCGGGCGGGGCCGGGATGGTCAACGGCATGCGCGTGGCCGTCGACAACACCGCCGTCACCGTCGCGGTCGCGGTGGGCCTGGCGATCACCGGTTCCGCGGGGGTCGTCGTCTGCTTCGCCGTCCTGGCCTGCCTCTCGCTGCTGGCCCTCGTGCCCGCCTGGAACCGCGGCCTGCACGCCGAGGAGCCCTTCCGGCTCCGCGGCGCGCAGCTCGCCGCCTGACCCGACGACAGAAGGAGTCCCCGTGCCGATGTTCCACCTCGGGTGGTTCACCAACTTCAGCAACCCGCCCTGGAACCACCCGTGGGCCGGCACCGAGGGCCGAGACTGGCCCCGCGGCCACGCCCACGTCGAGTTCACCCGCGCCCTCGAACGTGCCTGCTTCGACTACGTCATGCTCGAGGACTCCTCGATGGTGAGCGACGCCTACGAGGGCTCGATGCGCGCCGACCTCAAGCACGGCCTCTACGCCCCCAAGCACGACCCGGTCGCCCTGGCGCCGATGCTGGCCGCCGCCACCGAGCGCATCGGCATCGTCGCCACCGCTTCTACCTCCTTCTACCCGCCGTGGTTGCTGGCCCGCCGGTTCGCCACGCTCGACCACATCTCGCACGGGCGCATCGGCTGGAACGTCGTGACCTCCAGCGAGGACCGCGCCGCGCAGAACCACGGCCTGGACGCACTGCCCCCGCACGACGAGCGCTACGAGCGGGCCGACGAGTTCGTCGAGGTCGTGGCCCGGCTCTGGGACAGCTGGGAACCCGACGCCCTGGTCCTGGACCGGGACCGCGGGGTCTACGTCGACCACGAGAAGGTCCACGTGCTGGACCACCGCGGGAAGCACTTCGCGACCCGCGGACCGCTGAACCTCATGCGCCCACCGCAGGGCCGGCCCGTCCTCTGCCAGGCCGGGGGTTCTCCCCGCGGACGCGACTTCGCCGCCCGCAACGCCGACACCGTCCTGGCGATGCTCTCGGACCCGGACGAGATGAAGGAGTACCGCGACGACGTGCGGGCCCGCATGGTGGCGATCGGCCGCGACCCGGACGACTGCAAGATCATGTTCATCACGACCCCCGTGCTGGGGGACACGCTGGAGGAGGCGCAGGCCAAGGCCGAGGTGATGCGCACCCCGAGCGAGACCAAGATCGAGGTCTCCCTGGCGCACATGTCCGCCGTGAGCGAGGTCGACTTCGCCGCCTTCGACCTGGACACCCCGATCGCCGACCTCGACGTGCGCACCAACGGCCACCAGTCGTCGCTGGCGAGCTTCCTGAAGAACGGGAACACCGTCCGGGAGGCGGCGATCGCGTCGATGAACAAGGTGCTGCACTTCGTGGGAACCCCCGAGTCGGTCGCCGAGCAGATGGGCGAGACGATGGACCACGTCGGCGGCGACGGGTTCCTGTTCACCGGCAACATCGGCCGGCGCTTCGTGGGCGGGATCACCGAGGGCCTCGTCCCGGCCCTGCAACGGCGCGGCCTGACCCGCACCGCGTACAACCACGAACGGTTCCGCGACAACCTGCTCGACTTCTGACGGAGGACCCCTGTGCCCCGACCCTTCACCGTCGGCTGGTTCACCAGCTACCTCGTCCCCGACTGGACCGGCCCGTGGGCCGGTGACGCCGGCCGCGAGTGGATCGACGGCACGTTCGCGATCGAGACCGTCCGCGAACTCGAACGTGCCGGCGTCGACCTCGTCATGCTCGAGGACATCAGCTACCTCGCTGACATCGTCGGCGGCACGTTCGAGGCGGAGCTGCGGACGAACTCGCGCGCCCCGAAGTCCGACCCGCTGCCGCTGGTCGCCCGGCTCGCGGCCGAGACCTCGACGATCGGGCTCATCGCCACGGCGTCGAGCACCTTCTACCCTCCGGAGCTGCTCGCCCGGAAGTACGCCACGCTGGACCACCTCTCCGGTGGCCGGGCCGGCTGGAACGTCGTGACGTCGACGGGGGACCGGGCCGCGCAGAACTTCGGCATGGACGTCCTGCCGCCGCACGCGGAGCGCTACGCCCGGGCGCAGGAGTACCTCGAGACGGTCCACGCCCTGTGGGGTTCGTCGACCCCGCCGGTCGGGGACCGCCCGGTGATCTGCCAGGCCGGGGCCTCGCCGGCGGGCACCGCGCTCGCCGGCCGCTTCGCCGACGTCGTCGTCGCCGCCCCGCACGGGGTGGCGGCGATGCGCGCCTACCGCGAGCGGGTGCGGGCCGCGGCCGTCGCCGCGGGACGCTCCGCCGACGACGTGCAGGTGCTGTTCATGGTGACCCCGCTCCTGGCCGAGACCGACGACCTCGCGCAGCAGTACGCCGAGCGGTTCTACGCCCCGACCGACGCCGCGCTGTGGCGGCGGATCGTGCAGCTGTCCGGGGACATCGACTACTCCGCCTTCGACCTCGACGCCCCCCTGCCGGAGTCCACGAGCACCGAAGGCAGCCGCAGCATCCTGGACAACCTGCGGGCCATGGCCGCCGGACGGACCCTGCGGGAGGTGCTCAGCACGCAGCGCACCGAGTCGGTGCGCCTCGTCGGGACGGCTGCCACCGTGGCCGACCGGATGGGCGAGGTCCTCGACGAGGTCGGCGGCGACGGGTTCCTGCTGTTCGGCGGCGGCGGCGGGGTCCTGACCCGCCGCTACGTGCGCGAGGTCTGCGACGGGCTGATGCCCGAACTGCGCCGTCGCGGGCTGGCCGGGGATCCGGGCCCCGTCCGGGGCCTGCGCGAACGGCTGAGCCGGCGGCGCAGCGACGCCGACGTCCTGGAGGTCGCGCCGTGACCCGCATGACCCGCTGGCGCTGGGGCGCCGTGACGACCTTCCCCCGCTGGGCCGCAGACGGCGACGTGCCCGTGGAACTGCTGCGCCGCCTCGGCCGGGCGGGGGCCGGCCTCGTCCTCGTCGACCCGGCGGGGGACGGCCCGCAGCTGGAGGGGACGGCCCTCGCCGGGTTCGCCTCCGCCGTCCCCGCGGCCCCGGCGGTCCTGGCCGGGGTGCGCAGCGCCGAGGTCCCGCCCTACCTGCTGGCCCGGGAGCTGGTGACCCTGGACCACCTGACCCACGGCCGGTCGGGGTGGTGGTGCATCGACGTCACCGAGCACCCCGGGCGCGCCGACGAGCACCTCGACGTCGTCGCCCGGTTGTGCGCCTCGTGGGAACCCGACGCCGTCGTCCAGGACCGGGTGAGCGGCGCCTACGCCGACCACCGCAAGGTCCACCCGATCGAGCACACCGGGACGCACTACGCGGTGCGGGGGCCGCTGAACACCGTGCCCCCCCGCGCGCGGCCCGTCGTCGTCCTCGACGGCAGCGCACCGGCGGTCGTCGACGTCGCGGCCCGGCGGGCCGACGTCCTCGTCCTCGACACCGGACGCGACACCGGGCCCGGTGGGCCGGCCGGCTCGCGCGACGAGCACGCCGACGCGGTCGCCCGGTTGCGCGCCGGACTCGTGGCGGCCGGCCGCGACGTCTCGGCCTGCGCCGTCCTGGTCCGGCTGCCGGCGGACACCCCCGCCGCCGACGTCGTCGCAGCCGTCCGCGACCGCGGCGCGGACGGGTTCCTGCTCGACGTGCCCCTCGTCGCGGGTCCGGCCCTGGACCGCACGCTCACCGCCATCACCGCCGGCCTGGTCCCCGACCTCGTCCGCGACGGGCTCCTCGCGCCCGTCCGGGCTCCCGGCCCCACTCTGCGAGAACTCCTGGAGGAGAACTGATGCACCTCGGATGGTTCGCGACGACCGGTTTCGGCGTCTACGGCTGGAACCAGCCGTGGTCCGGCAACCAGCCCCAGGACCTCGGCAAGCCCGGGTTGTTCGTCGACATGGCGACGACCCTGGAGCGGGCCGGTTTCGACTACATCATGCTCGAGGACTCCTCGGTCCTGCCCGACGTCTTCCGGGGGACCTTCGAGAGCTCGGTGAAGCGGGGGGTGCAGGTACGGTTCGACCCGTTGCCGCTCGTCCCGCTCATGGCCGCGGCGACCCGGCACATCGGGATCGTCGCCACCGTCGCGACGAGCTTCTACCCGCCCTTCCTGGCCGCCCGGCTCTTCCAGACCCTGGACCACGTCACGGGCGGGCGGGTCGGGATGAACCTGGTGACGGCCTCCGCCGACGGCGCGGCGCAGAACTACGGGATGGACAAGCACATCCAGCACGACCTGCGCTACGAGATGGCCGACGAGTGGGTCGAGGTGTGCCGCAAGCTCTGGGCGTCGTGGGAACCCGACGCGCTCGTCCTCGACCCCGAGTCCGGCGTGTTCGCCGACCACACGAAGATCCACACAGTCGACCACGTGGGCGAGCACTACCGCTCCCGCGGGCCGCTGAACCTGCCGATGGGTCCTCAGGGTGGGCCTGTGCTCTGCCAGGCCGGGGCCTCGCCCGCCGGACGCGCGTTCGGTGCCCGGCACGCGGACACCATCATCGCGGCCCAGACCGGGATCGAGGCCATGCGCGACTACAAGCTCGACATCACCAAGCGCCTGGTGGACAACGGCCGCGGCGCCGACGACGCCAAGGTGCTGTTCCTGGTGAACCCGATCCTCGGTGACACCGACGACGAGGCCCTCGCCAAGCGGGACCGGTTGCGCGAGACCCAGCGCGCGAACGTCGACGGGGTGCTCGCGGCCATGTCCTACTTCACCAGCACCGACTTCTCGCAGTTCGACGTCGACGCGCCGCTGCCGGACCTGTCGGGCAACAACGGCCACCAGGGGACCGTGGCGGACATGGTCCGCAGCGGCAAGACGCTGCGGGAGATCGTGACCAACCACCGGACCACCGAGTCGGTGGAGCTGTGCGGGACCCCGGACACCGTCGCGGAGCGGATGGGGGAGATCATGGAGGAGGTCGGCGGCGACGGGTTCCTCATCGCCGCGCCCGTCACGCGCAAGAACCTCACCGAGATCGGCGACGGCCTGGCGCCGGCCCTGCGCCGGCGCGGTCTGCTGCGCACGGAGTACCCGCACCGCACGTTCCGCGAAAACCTGCTGTCGGCCTGAGGTGCTACGTCAGCGGCAGGTCCAGGTCGGTGAAACCGGCGGTGCCGGCGACGCTCGGGCCGCTGTGGTCCCCGCCGAAGATCGCGACGCGGTCGCCCCGGAAGTGGGTGAAGCTCAGTTCCCGCGGGGTGCCGTCGGTCTGCCGGGTCATGAGCTCGCGCAGCAGGACCGGGGAACCCTCGGGGATCCCGAGCAGGCCCGCGGCGCGCTCCTCGCAGGACACCGCCTCCACCACGGAACTGCTGCTGCCGTAGGGGACGTCGAAGAGGCTCTCGAAGACCTCCGCGATCGGCGGGTAGCGCACGTGGTTCGCCTCGATGCGCCGGAGGAACTCCTCCACGCTCAGGTCGGTCACGTTGTAGCCCACCCGCAGGTAGAGCGGCGACCCGCCGACGAACCCGACCTGCTCGAGCAGCAGGACGGACGTCGCGTCCGTGCCCAGCCCCCGCCGGACGGGCGGGGGGACGGGGATGCGACGGCACTCCAGGGTGCTGACGCGCAACCGTCCCTCGTCGGCCGCCCCCTCGTAGGCGCGCGGACCGACCTCGCCGTCCCGGACCGCGACGATGTCGTGCAGGACGCTGGTCCCGGCCCGGCGCTGACGGACCACGACCCCGTCGTCGGCGAGCATCTGCAGGGCCCGGCGCACGGCGTTGCGGCTCGCGCCGAGGTGCCGGACGAGGTCGGCCTCGCCCAGCGCCCCGTCCTGGGGCACGGTCCCGTCGCGGATCATCGACCGGATCAGTTCGTAGACGCGCGTCGGCGACGTCTGCACCTCCTCGGCACGAGCCCGCCGGGCACGCTCGAACTCCAGCCGGCGAGCGTCCTGGGGATTTTCTGTGGGCACCGGTCACCGCTCCTTCGAACTCTTCCGCAAACCCCTCCCGCAGCACACAATAGGCACCGAGCACCGGGGCGTGGACCCGGCTCCGCGCGCCATCCGCAGACAGCCCGTCAAGAAGAGGTGGTCCCGTGAGCCCCGTCGTCCCCCAGCAGAGTTCCGCGCACCCGCTGCTGCGCGTGCGTGGTCTGGACGTGCGCTATCGCAGCGGCGACGGCGCGGACCACCTGGCCGTCGCCGGCGCGTCGTTCGACCTGCAAGCCGGTCAGCGGATGGCCCTGGTCGGTCAGTCGGGTTCCGGCAAGACGACGCTCGCGCTGGCCGTGACCGGACTGCTCACCTCCACGGGCACGACGGACGTGCGGATCAGCGCGGACCAGCTCACGTTCGAGGGCCGTCCCGTCGTCTCCCGCGGCCGCGGTGCGATCCCGCTGCGCACCCCCGGCATCGCCGTGGTGTTCCAGGACGCCATGAACGCGCTCGACCCCGTGCGGCCCGTCGGCAAGCAGCTCGCAGCGGTCCTCGCGGGGGCCGGCACCACCGGGCGCGCCGCCCGGGACGCGGCCGGCCACTGGCTCGAGAGGGTCGGGCTGCGTGACGTGACGCGCGTGCTGCGGTCCCGTCCGGACGAGCTGTCCGGGGGCATGCGCCAGCGGGTCATGATCGCCATCGCCCTGGCCGGTGGCCCGCGGCTGCTGGTGGCCGACGAGCCGACCAGCGCGCTCGACGCGTCGCTGGCCCGCGGCGCCATGGAACTGCTCACCGAACTCACCCGGTCCGAAGGTGTCGCCCTGCTCGTCATCAGCCACGACATCCTGCTCTGCCTCGAGCACACCGACGTCGTGGGTGTCATGTACGACGGCGAGATCGTGGAGTTCGGCGACTCGGCCCGGCTGGCCGAGCACGCCGAGCACCCCTACACCCGTGCCCTCGTCGAGTGCGTCCCCACGCTGGCGGACCGCACCCGGCAGTGGCTCCCGACCCTCGCGGACGTCATGTCGACGTCCTGAGGTTCGGGAGAGGGGTGGTTCCGTGGTCGTGACGTGGGGATCCGGTGCCTGCTGCGGGAGAACCTGAACCGTCCCTGAAGTTCGCGCCCTGCGCCTTCTCCCCGGGTCCTGGACGTGCCTACGGTCACGCCGTGGACATCTCCTCCCTCACCCCGCACCTGCCCGGCGGCCTGCGCCCCGCCGGTCTCCTCGTCCTGGCGCTGGCCGTCCTCGTCGTCGTCCTGGCCGCCCGCTCCGGCTGGCGCCGCGGGGCCTCGCGCCCCGTCCTGGCCCTGCTCGGCCTCGCCGCCGGGGCGGTGACCGGTCTCACCGTCGCCGGCCGCGTCGAGGACCGGTGGCCGCAGACGGGCTGGGACGCGCTGGCCCTGACCGCCGGGACGGTCGTCGTGCTCGCCGTCGTCGGCGCCGGTCTGGGCGGCGCCCTCGGGTCGGCGCTGTCCCGGGCCCTGGGCGCGGTGCACCTGCGCGTGGTCGACCGCGCCGCCGGGGCCGTGCTGCGCGGCGGCCTCGCGGTGCTCGTGCTGGCCCTCGTGCTGCCCCTCCTGCCGGGGAACCCCGCCGGTGGGCTGACCGGACCCGGCGGGTTCGGCGGGGCGGGCCTGGACCGCGCCCGCCAGGTCGTCGCCCAGGCGGCCGACGAGATCGTCGGGCGCGGGGCCGGGCGCCTCGCCGACGCCGCACCCACCCGCTGAGGAACCCGGGCCCGCCCGGTGCCGCCGGGGGTCAGCCGATGCCGACGTACTTGGTCTCCAGGTACTCCTCGATGCCCTCGAACCCGCCCTCGCGGCCGTAGCCGCTGGCCTTGGTGCCGCCGAAGGGTGCGGCGGCGTTGGAGACGACACCCGCGTTGAGCCCGACCATGCCGGTCTGGAGGTTCTCGGCCACGCGCAGACCCCGGTCGAGGTCCTGCGTGAAGGCGTAGGCGATGAGGCCGTGCTCGGTGGAGTTCGCCAGCGTCAGGGCCTCGTCCTCGGTGTCGAACGTGACGACGGGGGCGACGGGCCCGAAGGTCTCCTCGGTGAGCAACCGAGAGTCGGCGGACAGGTCGGTGACGAGGGTCGGGGCGTAGAAGTAGCCGTGCTCGCCCACCGCTGAGCCGCCGGTGAGCACCGTGGCGCCGGCCCGGACGGCCTCGTCGACGCGGGCGGCGACGTCGGCGCGGGCGGCGGCGTCGATGAGCGGGCCGACCTGGGTGCCCGGGTCCACGCCGTCACCGACGACGAGGTTCCCGAGCCGTTCGGCGAACCGCTCGGTGAACTCGGCGGCGACACCGCGCTGGACGTAGAACCGGTTCGCGGCGGTGCACGCCTCGCCGGTGTTGCGCATCTTGGCGGCGACGGCGCCGTCGACGGCCTTGTCCAGGTCGGCGTCGTCGAAGACGAGGAACGGGGCGTTGCCTCCGAGTTCCATCGAGACGCGCAGGACCTGCTCGGCCGAGGCGGCGATGAGGCGCTTGCCGACCTCGGTGGAGCCGGTGAAGGTGAGCTTGCGCAGGCGCGGGTCGGCCAGCAGCGGCGCGGTGACCTGGCCGGTGGTGGAGGTGGTGAGGACGTTCAGGACGCCGTCGGGCAGGCCCGCCTCGGCCATGAGCTCGGCGAACGTCAGCATCGTCAGCGGGGTGGCCGTGGCGGGTTTGACGACCATGGTGCAGCCGGCGGCGACGGCGGGGGCGACCTTGCGGGTCGCCATGGCCAGCGGGAAGTTCCACGGCGTGATCATCAACGTCGGGCCGACGGGGGCCTTCGTCGTCAGCAGGCGGCTGCCGCCCACCGGGTTCGGCGCGTAGCGGCCGTGGATGCGGGGAGCCTCCTCGGAGAACCAGCGCAGGAACTCCGCGCCGTACGCGACCTCGCCGCGGGCCTCGGCCAGCGGTTTGCCCATCTCCAGGGTCATGAGCAGGGCGAACTCGTCGGCGCGGGCGGTCAGCAGGTCGAACGCGCGGCGCAGGACCTCGGCGCGGACGCGGGTGGGGGTCCGGGCCCAGGAGGCCTGGGCGGCGACGGCGGCGTCGAGGGCGTCGCGGCCGTCGGTGACGTCGGCGTCGGCGACGGTGGTGAGGACCTCACCGGTCGCGGGGTTCTCCACCTCGATGCGCTGCTCGCGGCGGGCCTGGCGCCAGCGGCCGCCGATGAAGAGGCCGTCGGGGACGGTCTGGACCACGTGCTGGGCCGGGGACGGTGCGGGGGTCAGGGCGGAGGTGGTGCTCACGTGAGGTGTTCTCCTGCGCTGGTGGGGGCGGTTCAGTACGCGCGGGTGCGCTGCTCGACGACGAGGTGGACGAGGGCGAAGATGCGGTCGGAGTCGATCGCCCGCAGGGCGGCCTCGAGCGCGGCGGGGACGTCCTCGTCGCGTTCGGCGCGGACGCCGAAACCGCCGAAGGCCCGCGCCATGAGGGCGAAGTCGGGGTTCTTCAGCTGGGTCCCGCTGACGCGGCCGGGGTAGTGGCGTTCCTGGTGGGTGCGGATCGTGCCGTACTCGGCGTTGTCGACGACGACGACGAGCGGGGTCGCCCCGTACTGCGCGGCGGTGGCCAGTTCCTGACCGTTCATGAGGAACTCCCCGTCGCCGGCGACGGTGACGACGCGGCGGCCCGGGTAGGACAGGGAGGCGGCGACGGCCGAGGGGATCGAGTACCCCATCGAGCCGTTGCGGGCGCTGAGCATCGAGGCGAACCCGTGGGTCGGGAAGTACCGGTGCGCCCAGTTCGTGTGCTCACCGGCGCCGAACGTGACGATCGCGTCACGCGGCAGGCCGGGGACGAGGTTGGCCATGAACGTGTCCATGCGTGCGGGCCCGGGCGTCGGGGTGGCCGGGGGCAGGGCCGCGAACTGCACCTGCTCGGCGCGCATGCGCTCGGTCCAGGCGACCCACTCGGGCCGGACCGGCAGGTCGATGCCGGCGAGGTCGCGCACGAACACGTCGGGTTTGGCGACGATCTGGTACGAGACGGCGCCGCTGCGCCCGCGCAGCGACGGGTCCATCGTCACGAGGAAGTTCTTGCGCGACCAGTCCTGGCGCACGACGAACCCGTCGGTGAGGGTGTCACCCGGGACGGTCCCGACGAAGACCAGCAGGTCGGTCTCCTCGAGCAGGTCGTAGGTGGGTTTGGGCCGGCCGTAGCCGATCGGGCCGACGTAGCTGGGGGAGTCGAACGGTACCGTCCCCTCGGTGCGCCACTCGGCCGCCGCGGGGATGCGGTGCCTCTCCAGCCAGGCGGTGAGCTGCTGCGCCGCGGCGGGGGTCCAGTCGTTGCCGCCCGTCACGAACAGGGGTTTGGCGGCACCGGCCAGGGCCTGCGTCAGCGCGTCGACGTCGCGGGCGGTCATCCCGCCGGTGGCGACCGGGATCGGCGGGTGCGTGGGCGTGTGCACCTCGTGCCGCAGGACGTCCTCGGGCAGTCCGACGACGACGGGCCCGGGACGGCCGCTGCTGGCGGCGAACATGGCCTCGGCGACGATCTCGGACGCGCGTTCGGCGTTGTCGAGCACCATGACGCGCTTGGCCCCGGTGTCGAACCACGCCTTGACGTCGAACTCCTGGAACGCCTCCCGGTCCCGGTGGTCGAAGGGGATGAGCCCGACGAACAGCACCATCGGGGTCGAGTCCTGCCACGCGGTGTGCAGACCCACGTGGGCGTTGGCCGCGCCCGGTCCGCGCGTCACCATGGCGATGCCCGGCCGCCGGTGCATCTTCCCGTCGGCCTCGGCCATGTAGGCCGCGCCGCCCTCGTGGCGCGTCACGACCGTCTCGATGCCGGAGTCGTGCAGCCCGTCGAGGACGTCGAGGTAGCTCTCGCCCGGGACGACGTAGGCGCGTTCGACACCGTGCGCCGCAAGGGCTTCGACGATGACGTGGCCCGCGGTGCGGGGCGCGGGGCGGGTGGGGGAGGAGGTCAGCGGTGAGGTCGGTGCCGCCAGGAGTTCGGTCACGGTCAGCGACGCTAGTGACCTCCGGCCCCAGCGGTCGGCTGTCGCGGGCGAATGTTCCCCGGGACTTGCTGAGACGTGAAGATCGGAGGTTCTTCACCCTGTTCGTACGGCGAAGGCGCAGAACGATCCGGCACCGCGGGGGTCGCTGCCGGGGGTTGCGCGGACGAGGAGACCTGCTGTTCACTGCGGGGCACCGATCGGAGCGCAGGGGAGGTGCAGGGATGGGCGTCGACACGCACCGCGTCCTGCGCCGCGTCGCCCCGGGCCGGGGACGAGTAACCCCGCGTGGTTGACCTCCCGCACCGCAGGCGCCGACCGCACGACGGTGGCGCCCCGACCTCGTGACGACGACCGTCGCGAGGGCGGACTCAGGGGGGCGACCACGCGCCGCCGCGTACCCCGCCCCTGCGCACGAGACGAGTCCCGCCATGCCCACGAGAACGCCCACGACCACGCCGCCCACCGCACGCCCGGCGCTCGACGAGCACCGCCGCTCGGCGCGTCACCACCTCGACCTGCCCTGTGACGACGGCGGTGAACTGGCCCACCACCTGGTGGCCAGGTACCTGGGAGCCCTCGCGGACCTCGTGCCGGACCTCGCCGAGGACGGCGGGGGTCCGCCCCTCGACCCCCACGCCCTGCTGGCCGGCCTCGGGGAGGTGTTCGCTGCCGTCGCCGACCGCCACCGGCTCACCGCCGACGACCCCGCGCTGCGCTCTCTCGCCCGTCTCCTGCTGGACGCCGGGGAAGCTGTCGCGGAACCCGCCGGGGAACCCGCCGCGGGGGGCCGGGCTGACCGCCGCGGCCTAGGGGTCGGCGGCCTGCCGCCGCGAACTCCGGGACGGTCCGCCGGGCCTCAGGGCACGACGGTGACGGGACAGCGGGCGTTGCGGCACAACCGCGTCGCCACCGAACCGGCGACCCGGTGGCCCAGGCTGCGGGAGGCTCCGACGACGAGCGCGTCGGCCCGGACCTCCTCGGCCACCGCCGCCAGGACACCCGCGGGGTCCCCGGCCCGCACCACGAGGTAGACCGCGACGCCGAGCTCGCCCTCGATGAGCCGCAGCCGGCCGGTGAGTTCGGCGGCGATCTCCTCGAGATCGGCCCGGGCGGCCAGGGCCACCACCCCGCTGCGGTCGGTGACGGTCGCCAGGCCGGGGAGCACGGTGCGGGCGTGGACGGCCAGCACCGTGCTGCGCTGGCGGCGAGCCTGCCCCGCCGCCCACGCGAGCGCGTTCAGCGAGGCGGGCGAGCCGTCGACCCCGACCACGACGGTGCCCGGTCCGTCACCCTCGGCGGGCACGTCCTCACCAGTCCTGCCGGAGCCGGTGCAGGAGCCTGGTCAGCGTCTCCACCTCGCCGGGGGCCCAGTTCCCCAGCGAGCGCCGCCACCGGCCGAGGAGTTCCTCGCGGTACCCCTCGAACTTGTCCCGGGCCTGCTCGGTCAGGTCCACGAGCCGGGCCCGGGCGTCGGTCGGGTCGGGGAAGCGGCGGACGAGGTCCAGCTTCTCGGTCGCGTTGAGCTGCCGGCTCACGGTCGAGGGGTCCAGGTGCAGCCGGTCGGCGAGGTCGGTGGGCCGCAGCGGCCCGTTCTGGCCGAGCTCGCCGAGCAGCGGCAGCGCCGTCGGGTCCAGGTGCGGGTGCAGGAGCTGGCTGAACTCCCGCGCCCGCACCTTCCGCAACTGCCACAGAGCGGCGAACTCCGCCTCCAGGCCGGCCAGGAGGGGGGTCGGGGTGTCCTCGTGCGTCGCCACGCCGGACATCATCGGACGGCTCCCTGGGGGAGCGCCGCACCCAGCGCGACGTCCACACGGGTCTCGACGTCGTCCTCGACCTCGGCGGTGCGGGCCACGGGGGAGTACCCGGCCGCGGTCACGGTGTAGTCCCCGCCGGGCAGGTCGTCGAAGCGGTAGCGGCCGTCCGCGGGCGTGGTGGTGCTGGCCACGACCTGCCCGGTCCCGTCCAGGACCGTCACGAGCGCCTCGGGGACGGGACGCCCGTCGGCCGCCGCGACGACGGTGCCGACGAGCCGGCCACCGCCGGCCACCTGCAGGTCGACCGCGAGGACCCCGGCGTCGGGCACGTCGAGGGCGCGGGCCTGCGGGCGGTGCCCGGGCAGCTGCGCGGTCAGGACGTAGGCGCCGCCCATCAGGTCCCCGAAGGAGTACGTGCCGTCGGTGTCGCTGTGCGCGGTGCCGACGACCTCGCCGGTGACGTCGGTGAGGGTCACGAGGGCGTCCGTGACGGTCTGGGCCGGTTCGCCGGCCAGGACCCGGCCGGTGATGGCCGAGCGCCCGGCCAGGACGACGTCGTGCACGGTGGCCCGGTCGGCGACGGGGACCAGCGTGGCCGACGGCGCGGTGTGCGGGGCGGCGACGATGACGAGGTAGGTCCCGCCGGTGGGGGCGGCGACGGTGTAGCGGCCCGTGGCGTCGGTGCGGGTGCGCGAGACCTGGCGGCCCGCGGCGTCGGTGAGGGTGACGACGGCGTCGGCCAGGCCGGTCCCGCCGTGCCGGCGCACCGTCCCGGTCACGCCGAGGGCCACGACCGTCTGCACCCGGTCGTCCACCGCGACGGGTTCGGCCGGGCTCTGCGCGGCCTCGGCCGTCCCGGCGCCGCGCAGCGCGACCTCCTTGAAGAAGAAGCTGACCAGGAGGGCGAGGAGCGCGAACGGCGCGGCGACGAGGAACACGTCGGCGACGGAGGAACCGTAGGCGGCCTGGACGATCCCGCGCACGGGTTCGGGGATGGCCTTGAGGTTCGGGACGCCGGAACCGCCGAGCGCGGAACCCGCGGAGATCCCGGCGCTGCGCAGCCCGTCGGTGAGGTGGTCGGTGACGCGGTGGGCGAGGACGGCGCCGAGGGCCGAGACCCCGATGGCCCCGCCGAGGCTGCGGGCGAAGGCGACGAACGAGCTGGCCGACCCGAGGTCCTGCGGGGCGACGACGTTCTGCACGGCCAGGACGAGGTTCTGCATCATCATGCCCACGCCCAGGCCGATGAGGGCCATCCAGGCGGCGGTGACCCAGTAGTTCGTGTCCCACTCCACGGTGCCCATCAGGCCCAGGCCGGCGGTGAGCAGGATGCCACCGGTGAGGATCCAGCCCTTCCAGCGGCCGGTGCGGGTGATGAACTGCCCCGCGACGGTGGAGGCCACGAACAGGCCCAGGATCATCGGCAGGGTGCGCAGGCCCGACGCGGTGGGGCTGGCGCCGCGGGCGAGCTGGAAGTACTGCGAGAGGAAGACGGTGCCGCCGAACATCGCGACGCCGACGAACAGGCTGGCGACGGCCGACAGGACGACGGTCGGGTTGCGGAAGAACCGCAGCGGGATGATCGGTTCCGCCGCGCGGGACTCGACGAGGACGGTCAGGGCGAGCAGGACGATCCCGCCGCCGACCATCGCGGCGGTCTGCCACGAACCCCAGTCGAACTGCTGACCGGCCAGGGAGACCCACACGAGCAGGCTCGCGACCCCCGCGGCGAGCAGGGTGGCGCCGAGGTAGTCGATGCGGACGTGGTCCTTGCGGACGGTGGTCAGGTGCAGGGTCTTCTGCAGGACGACGATCGCGAGCAGCGCGAAGGGGACGCCGACGTAGAAGCACCAGTGCCAGGACAGGTGCTCGGTGAGGGCCCCGCCGATGAGCGGGCCGCTGACGGTGCCGAGGGCGAACACCGCGCCGAGGTAGCCGGAGTACCGGCCGCGCTCGCGGGGCGCGATCATCGACGCCATGATCACCTGCGCGAGCGCGGTGAGGCCGCCGGCGCCCAGGCCCTGGACGGCGCGCATGGCGATGAGCATCCCCATGCTCTGGCTGAGCCCGGCGACGGCCGAGGCGACCACGAAGATCCCCAGGGCGAGCTGGATGAGCAGCTTCTTGGAGAACAGGTCCGACAGCTTGCCCCAGATCGGGGTGGAGATCGTCGTGGCCAGCAGGGTGGCGGTGACGACCCAGGTGTAGCCGGACTCGCTGCCGTGCAGGTCGGCCACGATCGTCGGCAGGGCGTTCGAGACGACCGTCGAGGACAGGATCGCGACGAACATGCCGATCAGCAGGCCCGAGAGGGCCTCCATGATCTGGCGGTGCGACATGGGTTCGTCGGCGGGGCGGTGGGCCCCGGGGTGCGTGGTGGGGGTGGTGCTGCTCATGCGTCGATCTCCCGCGAAGCTTGAGACCTTCAATGTTGAGGGTCTCAATCATCGTAGGACAGGTGGTTGCCGCATGCAACCGAAAGGGGTCGGGTCACCCGATCGGCAGTGCCAGCGCCGGGCTCACCGAATCGGCACGTTGTCCGGCGCTGGGCGCCGGCTCCATCCCCGGTCCCGTTCATCGGGACCGCGGAGTCAACGTGCCGTCACCCGGCCGCCCCCCACGCGGCGAGGAAGCGCGCGACGGGCGGGTGGTCGCGGTCCTCGCGCCAGGACGCGACGAGGTCGAGCCCGGTGCGGGCGTCGGCGAAGGGCCGGTGCTCGACCTCGGCGGGGCCGACGTGCGCGCTGGAGGCCGGGACGACGGCGCAGCCCAGTCCCGCCGCGACCAGCGCGACCATCGTCTGCACCATCCACAGGTCGTCCTGCACGACCCGCACGTGGACCCCCGCCAGCAGGGCCGACGTGCGCTCGCGCAGGCCGTCATCGCCGTGCCGGGCCGGCAGCACGAGCGGTTCGCGCTCCAGGTCGGCGACCGCCACCGCGGGTTGCGCGGCGAACCGGTGCCCGGGCGGGACGGCCAGCACGAGGGGCTCGGTGGCCAGGACGCGGGAGGCCAGGGCCGGGCCGTCGACCACGGTGTAGAGGAGCACGACGTCGAGGTCGTCGAGGTCGAGGCGGCGCAGCAGCTCCGGGGGGCGGCCCTCGACGAGGGAGACCTCCAGACCGGGCAGGTCCACGCGCAGGCGGCGCAGGACCGCCGGCAGCCGCCCCGCCGTGGCCGAGGGCACCAGCCCGAGCCGCAGCCGCCCGACGCTGCCGTCGCGGGCCCGCTGCGCCGTCGTCGCGAGCCGGTCGTAGGCGGCCAGGATCCGGCGGGCCTCCGGCAGCAGCGCCCGGCCCGCGGGGCTCAGCTCCGGGGTGCGGCCCGTGCGGTCGAACAGCTCGGCCCCCAGCTCGCGCTCCAGGGCCCGCACCTGCGTCGACAGCGGCGGCTGGGCCGTGTGCAGGGTGCGCGCGGCGGCCGAGAACGATCGCTGCTCGGCGACGGCGACGAAGTACTCCAAGCGGCGCAGGGTCACCCGTCCATACTCGGGAAGTACCGAAGTCCTTCGCAACCGGTGTTGGACGT
This sequence comes from Kineococcus rhizosphaerae, assembly GCF_003002055.1. Lineage (NCBI taxonomy): Bacteria > Bacillati > Actinomycetota > Actinomycetes > Kineosporiales > Kineosporiaceae > Kineococcus > Kineococcus rhizosphaerae. The sequence goes on along the minus strand of NZ_PVZF01000014.1, from coordinate 130,870 downwards.
ATGGGCCCGGTCTGAGCACAGTGGACCCGTGCCCACCCCCTCTGCCTCGGCCTACGTCTACGACGCCGTGCGGACCCCGTTCGGCAAGTTCGGCGGCTCCCTCGCCGAGACCCGCCCCGACGACCTCGCCGCGGCCGTGGTCCGCGCCGTGCTGGACCGTTCCCCGGACCTCGACCCCGCCGCCGTCGACGAGGTCGTCCTCGGCCTGGCCAACGGCGCGGGGGAGGACAACCGCAACGTCGCCCGGATGGCCGTCCTGCTCGCCGGGATGCCGACCTCCGTCCCAGGCAGCACCGTCAACCGCCTCTGCGGGTCCGGGCTGGACGCCCTGTTCGCCGGCTCGCGCGCCGTCGAGACCGGGGACGCCGACGTCGTGCTCGTCGGCGGCGTCGAGTCCATGTCCCGCGCGCCCTGGGTGCTGCCCAAACCCTCCCGCGCCTTCCCCGCCGGGGACGTCACCGCCGTGTCCACCACCCTGGGCTGGCGGCTCGTCAACCCCCGGATGCCGAAGGAGTGGACCGTCAGCCTCGGCGGCGCCAACGAGCTCCTGCAGCAGAGGTTCGGCATCTCCCGCGAACGCCAGGACGAGTTCGCCGTCCGCTCCCACCGCCTCGCCGCTGCGGCCTGGGCCGACGGTTTCTACGACGACCTCGTGGTGCCCGTCGGTGACGTCACCCGCGACGAGGGGATCCGCGCCGACTCCACCATCGAGCGCCTCGCCGGCCTGAAACCCGCCTTCGACGGCACCATCACCGCGGGCAACGCCTCCCCGCTGTCCGACGGCGCCTCCGCCGTCCTGGTCGGCTCGGCGGACGCGCCGGTCGGGCGCGAACCCCTGGCCCGCATCGCCGGCCGCGGGACGTTCGCGCTGGACCCCCAGGACTTCGGGTTCGCCCCCGTCGAGGCCGCGAACCGGGCCCTGGCCCGCGCCGGCGTCGGCTGGGACCAGGTCGGCGCCGTCGAGCTCAACGAGGCCTTCGCCGTCCAGTCCCTGGCCTGCGTCGACGCCTGGGGGATCGACCCCGCGATCGTCAACACCCGCGGCGGCGCGATCGCCCTCGGGCACCCGCTCGGCGCCTCCGGCGGCCGGATCCTGGGAACCCTCGTCGCGCGGCTGCGCGCCGAAGGCGTCCGCTGGGGCGTCGCCGCCATCTGCATCGGCGTCGGGCAGGCGCTCGCCGTCGTCCTGGAGAACACGATGGAGGAGAGCCGGTGAGCCGCACGCAGTTCCCCGTCGACGCCGACGCCGCGGTCGCCGACGTCGCCGACGGGTCCACCGTCCTCGTGGGAGGTTTCGGGGCCGCGGGGCAGCCCGTGGAACTCATCGACGCGCTGCTGCGCCAGGGCGCGAAGGACCTGACCGTCGTCAGCAACAACGCCGGCAACGGCGACCTCGGGCTGGCCGCGCTGCTGGGGGCCGGCCGGGTCCGCAAGATCGTCTGCTCGTTCCCGCGGCAGAGCGACTCGTGGGTCTTCGACGAGCTGTACCGCGCCGGGCGCATCGAGCTCGAACTCGTCCCGCAGGGCAACCTCGCGGAACGGCTGCGGGCGGCCGGGGCCGGGATCGGGGCGTTCTACTGCCCGACCGCGGTCGGGACCCCGCTGGCCGAGGGCAAGGAGACGCGGGTCATCGACGGCCGTGAGCACCTGCTGGAGTTCCCGATCCACGGTGACGTGGCGCTCGTGAAGGCGCACGTGGCCGACGGCGTCGGGAACCTCGTCTACCGCAAGACCGCCCGCAACTTCGGGCCCGTCATGGCCGCCGCCGCGCGGACCACGATCGTGCAGGTGTCCGAGGTCGTGGCGACCGGCGGGCTGGACCCGGAGAACGTGGTGACACCGGCGATCTACGTCGACCGGGTGGTCAAGATCGAGGGAGGGGCGGCGTGAGCGTGGAGCACCTGGACCGGGGGCCGCTGACCAAGGACGAACTCGCCGCCCGGGTGGCGCGGGACATCCCGGACGGCGCCTACGTCAACCTCGGGATCGGGCGCCCCACGCTCGTCGCGGACCACCTCTCCCCGGAGTCGGGGGTCGTCCTGCACACCGAGAACGGCATGCTCGGGATGGGCCGGGCCGCGGTGGGCGACGAGGTCGACCCCGATCTCGTCAACGCGGGCAAGGTCCCCGTCGTCGAGACGCCGGGCGCCTCCTACTTCCACCACGCCGACAGCTTCGCCATGATGCGCGGCGGCCACCTGGACGTGTGCGTGCTGGGGGCCTACCAGGTCGCGGTGAACGGGGACCTGGCGAACTGGCACACCGGGGCGCCCGACGCGATCCCCGCCGTGGGCGGGGCGATGGACCTGGCCACGGGGGCGCGGGCCGTGTACGTCGTCATGCCGTTGCGCGGACGCGACGGGACCCCCAAGCTCGTCCCGCGCTGCACGTACCCGCTGACGGGTGTGGGCTGCGTCTCGCGCGTCTACAGCGAGGAGGCCGTGGTCTCGCTGCGCGGGGGCGAGGTGGTCGTGGAGGAGACCTGGGGGACCAGCGTCGCCGAGCTCCGTGATCTGCTGGTGGGACTGACGATCGTGTGACGAGAGGACTGAGGGGACGATGACGTTCTTCGAGCCGGGCACCTGGGACGGCGCCTTCTACTCCGGCGGCTGGCGGACGGGCGGGCCGAGCGCGCCCGCCGTCGAACCCGCGACGGGCGCCGAACTGGGCCGCTTCGGGGTGGCGACGCCGCAGGACGTCACCGCCGCCACCGAACGGGCCGTCCGTGCGCAGCGGGACTGGGCGCAGGTCCCCGCCCAGGAGAAGGCGGCGCTGCTGCGGCGCGCCGGGGACCTGGTCGTCGAGCACGCCGGGGTCCTGCAGGACTGGCTGGTCCGCGAGGCGGGGTCGGGGCAGGGCAAGGCCGCGTTCGAGGCCGGGCTCGTCGCCGAGGAGTTCCACTTCGCGGCCGGGACCGCGCAGGTCCCGTACGGTCAGCTGCTGCGCAGTTCGCGGCCCCGGCTGAGCCTGGCCGAACGGGTCCCCGTCGGGGTCGTCGGGGTCATCTCGCCGTTCAACTTCCCGGGGATCCTCGCGGCCCGCTCCATCGCCCCCGCGCTGGCGCTGGGCAACGCCGTCGTCCTCAAACCGGACCCCCGCACGGCCGTCGCCGGCGGGTTGTTCCTCGCGGCGGTGCTGGCCGAGGCGGGGCTGCCCGACGGGTTGTTCCACGTGCTGCCGGGTGGGGCCGACGTCGGCACGGCGCTGGTCGAGGAACCCGCCGTGCGGGTCATCTCGTTCACGGGGTCGACGCAGGCGGGGCGGGCCGTCGGCGCGGCCGCCGGTCGGCTCCTCAAGCGCGCCCACCTCGAACTCGGCGGGAACAACGCCCTCGTGGTCCTCGACGACGTGGACGTCGAGGCGGCGGCGTCGGCCGGGGCGTGGGGTTCCTTCCTGCACCAGGGGCAGATCTGCATGACCACCGGGCGGCACCTGGTGCACGAGCGGATCCACGACGAGTACGTGGAACGGCTGGCGGCCAAGGCGTCCGCGCTGCCCGCGGGGGACCCGACGACGGGGACCCCGCTCGGTCCGATCATCGACGCCGGGCAGCTGGCGAAGGTGGACTCCATCGTGCAGGACACCGTGGCGGCGGGTGCGCGGCTGGCGGCCGGGGGGACCCACGAGGGGTTGTTCTACGCGCCGACGGTGCTCGACGCGGTGCGCCCGGACCACCGCGCGTTCGCCGAGGAGGTGTTCGGGCCGGTGGCCCCCGTCGTGTCGTTCTCCTCCCTCGACGACCTCGTCGAGATCGTCGGTTCCTCCGAGTACGGGCTGTCGCTGGGGATCCTGGCGAAGGACGCCTTCGCGGCCTACGAGCTGAGTTCGCGCATCCCCAGCGGCATCGTGCACATCAACGACCAGACGGTCGACGACGAGTCGACGGCGCCGTTCGGCGGGGTCGGGGCGTCGGGGACCGGGGCCCGGTTCGGGGGCCACGAGGGGAACGTGGAGGCGTTCACCGAGACCCGGTGGGTGACGGTGCAGAGCAGGATCGCCCGCTACCCCTTCTGAACCAGGAGGGTCCGCAACCCCGTCAGCAGCGCCTCGAGCCCGAGGTCGAACGCCGCCCGCGCCGTGTCCCCTCCCGGCCGGGCGGCGTTCGCCGTCCGGACCGTCGGGGCGTCCAGTTCCCCCGGGTCGAAGATGTCCGCGGGGGCCTGGGTGTCCAGGGCCGAGCCCAGGACGAACGACTCGACCGCCACGACGACGTTCGTCACCAGGTGCGCGGGCCAGCCGCCGGCGAGCAGTCCCGCGCTGACGCGCTCGTACATCGCCACGGTGTGCGGCGAGCTGCCGACGGGGGTGACGGCCATGATCGGAACGAGGGCGGGGTGGCGCGCGTAGGCGTCGCGGTAGGAGAGCGCCCAGCGGGCCAGGGCCGCGTCCCACGCCAGCTCCTCGAAGCCGTCGCAGTCGATACCGCGGTTGACGTCGTCCTGCACGGCCCGCAGCACGTCCTGCTTGGTCGCGACGTGGTTGTACAGGGCGCTGGGCGCCACACCCAGGCGCCGGGCGAGCGCCGCCATGGTCAGCCCGTCCTGGCCGCGCTCCTCCAGCAGTCGCACGGCCTCGGCGGTGATGCCGTCGGCGGTGAGCACGGGACGGGTGGGGCGGCCGCGTCCCCGGCGGGTCGGCGGGGGCGTCGCGGGCATGCGGGTCATCTTCGCGCACAGCCTTGACAGGGGCGTCCCGCAGGTCATTAATGAAGCCCGATCACTTTCTCGCCGATCGAACCATGGAGGTCCCGTGAGCCCCACCGAAGTCACCGCAGACGTCAGTGCCGACCTGCGAGCCGATGTGGTGGTCGTCGGCGCCGGTCCCGCCGGCCTCAACGCCGCCCGGCACCTCACCCGCGCGGGCCGCGACGTCGTCGTCCTCGAGGCCCGCGACCGCGTCGGGGGCCGCACCCACACCGAGGAGCACGACGGCGTGACCCTCGAGATCGGCGGCCAGTGGGTCTCCCCGGACCAGACCGAGCTCCTGGGCCTGCTCGACGAGATCGGCCTGCAGACCTACCCCCGCTACCGCGAGGGCGGCTCCGTCTTCATCGGTGCCGACGGGGTCCGCACGCAGTACGAGGGCACGACGTTCCCCGTCGCGGACTCCACCGCCAAGGAGATCACCCGCCTGACCGAGCTCATGGACGACCTCGCGGCGTCCGTGGGGGCGAGCGAACCCTGGGCCCACCCGCGCGCCCGCGAACTCGACACGATCTCCTTCCAGGACTGGCTGCGCCGCCAGTCCGACGACGAGGAGGCCGTCACCGCCGTCGCGCTGTTCATCGCCGGCGCCATGCTGACCAAACCCGCGCACGCGTTCTCCACGCTGCAGGCCGTGCTCATGGCCGCCTCGGCGGGGTCGTTCACGAACCTGACCGACGAGTGCTTCATCCTCGACCGCCGCGTCGTCGGCGGGATGCAGTCCGTCTCGCAGCACCTGGCCGCCGAGCTCGGCGACCGCGTCCACCTCGCCACGCCCGTGCGGACCATCCGCCAGGACGAGGACGGCGTCGTCGTGGAGTCCGACCGGGTCACCGTGCGCGCCCAGCGCGTCGTCGTCGCCGTGCCGCCGCCGCTGTTCTCCCGCATCAGCTACGACCCGCCGCTGCCGCGCCGCCAGCACCAGATGCACCAGCACCTGTCCATGGGTCTGGTCATCAAGGTGCATGCCACGTACGCGACGCCGTTCTGGCGCGAGGCAGGGCTGTCCGGGACCTGCTTCGGCACCTCCACCCTCGTGCAGGAGGTGTACGACAACACGATCCACGGCGACGACCGGGGAACCCTCGTCGCGTTCGTCTCCGACGAGAAGGCCGACGCGGTGTTCGCCCTGCCCGAGGCCGAGCGGCGCGCGGCGATCCTGGCCTCCATCGCGCAGTTCCTCGGGGATCAGGCCCTCGAACCCGTCGCCTACTACGAGTCGGACTGGGGCAGCGAGGAGTGGACCCGCGGCGCGTACGCCGCGAGCTTCGACCTCGGCGGCCTCGCCCGCTACGGCGCCGACCAGCGCACCCCCGTCGGGCGCATCCACTGGGCCTGCTCCGACCTGGCCGCCGAGGGCTACCAGCACGTCGACGGCGCCCTGCGCTCCGGGCGTGCCGCCGCGGCCGACGTCGCAGAGCTCCTCGCGTGAGTCCGGTGGACCGGACGCTCGCGTACCCGCGGCGGTACGTCGTCGCCTACGACGGCGGGCGCGAGACGCTGCGCTGGGCCGGGGTCCTGGCCCGCTCCCTGGAGGTCGGGCTCGACGTCGTGGTCGTCGTCCGCAGCGACGACCCCTTCGGCAGCCACTACCCGCCGTTCAGCGACGTCGTCACCGAACAGGCCCAGGGCTGGGCCCGCGAGGCCCTGGCCGAGTTCGGGCCCGACGTCGACGTGCGCACCGAGGTCCGCACCGCCGGTTCCGTGCCCGAGGGGCTGCTCGAGGCCGCGGCGGACGCGACCGCGATCGTCGTCGGCACGACCGGGGGAGTGCTCGGCGTCGGGACCGTGGCGCGCACCCTCCTGCACGCCTCGCCCGTCCCGGTGCTGCTGGTCCCGCGCCGCGAACCACCCGGGCGCGTCGACCACCTCTACGTCGCGGTCGGCACCCGTCCGGGGGCTTCCGCGGTGCTGGCCGAGGCGTGCGAAGCCGCTGAGCGGACCGGGTTGCCGCTGCACGTCGTGAGTCTCGTCGAGGTGGACGAGGACTCCGGGGCCGACCCGGAACTGGTGGCCAGGATGAACGCGGCGGTCGAGGAGGTCCGGGGACGCACCGGACCGGGGAACGTGAGCACGGAAGTGGGGCGAGGACGCACCATGGCGGAAGCAGTGAGTTCCATCGACTGGGCCCCCGGCGGTCTGCTGATCGTCGGGTCCTCCCGGCTGGCCCAGGGCCGGCAGACGTTCCTCGGCCCCACGGCCGCGCGGATCCTGCGGCACGTCCCCGTCCCCGTCGTCGTGGTCCCCCGCGGCGGTGCCTCGTGAGCGCCGCACCGGAGGAGGCGACCCGCGAGGCCAAGGGCCTCGGCGGCGGACGCGTCGGGATGCTCGGGGCCGTCGTCATCGGCGTCTCGACCATCGCCCCCGCCTACACCCTGACCGGTGCCCTCGGCCCGACGGCCTCCGTCGTCGGCGACCACCTGCCCGCCATCTTCCTCGTCGGGTTCATCCCCATGCTGCTCGTGGCCCTCGGCTACCGGGCGCTGAACTCCGCGATGCCCGACGCCGGGACGACCTTCACGTGGGGCTCGCGGGCGTTCGGTCCCTGGATCGGGTGGATGGGCGGGTGGGGGCTGCTCGCCGCGACCGTCCTCGTGCTGTCCAACCTCGCCGGCATCGCCGTCGACTTCTTCTACCTGATGCTCGCCCAGATCACCGGCAGGGACTCCCTGGCCGACCTCGCCGCGAACGTCCCCGTGAACATCGCGACCTGCCTGGTGTTCATGGCCCTGGCCTGCTGGATCTCCTACCGGGGGCTGGAGGCGACGAAGGTGTTCCAGTACGTCCTCGTCGCGTTCCAGCTCGTCGTCCTCGTGTGGTTCGCCGTCGCCGCGTTCGTGCGCGTCGCCGACGGTTCCGCGCCCGGCGGCCTGAGCGTCCAGGCGGGCTGGTTCAACCCGCTCGGCGTCGGCTCGTTCTCCGCGTTCGCCGCCGGGGTCTCCCTGTCGGTGTTCATCTACTGGGGCTGGGACGTCGTCCTGACGATGAACGAGGAGACCCAGGGCGCGCGCACCACCCCCGGCCGCGCCGCGGTGTCCACCATCGCCGTCATCGTCGTGCTCTACCTGACGATCGCCCTGGCGGTCCTGTCGTTCTCCGGCACCGGGTCCGAGGGGCTGGGGCTGGGCAACGAGGACATCCAGGAGAACATCTTCGCCGCCCTCGCCGGGCCCGTCATGGGACCCGTCGCGGTCCTCATGTCCGTCGCGGTGCTCGCCTCCTCGGCGGCCTCGCTGCAGTCGACGTTCATCTCCCCGGCCCGCACGATGCTCGCCATGGGCCACTACGGCGCCCTGCCGAAGAAGTACGCCCACGTCAGCCGGCGCTTCCAGTCGCCCGGGTACGCCACCGTCGTCTCGGCCGTCATCGCCTCGGTGTTCTACGCCGTCATGCGCGTGGTGTCCGTGAACGTCTTGTCCGACACCATCACCGCGCTGGGGATGATGGTCTGCTTCTACTACGGCGTCACGGCCCTGGCGTGCGTCTGGTACTTCCGGGGGTCGTGGGCCGGCAGCGTGAAGGCGTTCGCCTCGACCTGCCTGGCGCCGCTGGTCGGCGGGATCCTGCTGCTGGTGTTCTTCGTGCAGACCGCCGTCGACTCCACCGACCCCTCCTACGGGTCGGGTTCGCAGGTCGGGGGCGTCGGGCTGGTGTTCCTGCTCGGCGTCGGCGTCCTGGCCCTGGGGGTCGTCGTGATGCTCGTGCAGTTCGCCCGCCGGCCCGGGTTCTTCCGCGGTCAGACGATCTCCGTGGGGCGCAGCACGACCGACGTGTGAGGGGGTGGATCGTCGGCCCCTCGCCCCCGTTCAACGGAAACGAGGGGCCGACGACCCGGCCCCGCACTCACCCCGAAGCGTCGAGGGTGAACCACACCACCTTGCCGATCGGTGCCTCCTCGACGCCCCAGCGCGTCGCGGCCACCTCCAGCAGCGAGATCCCGCGACCCGACAGCGCCTCGTCGTCGTGGGTCTGCAGGACGGGGACCCGGTCGTTGTCGTCGGCGACCTCCACGTGCACCGACCGCGGGCCCGCGACGACCTTCAGCCGCGCGTCGCTGCGGCCGTGGACGATCGCGTTCGTCACCAGTTCGCTCGTCAGCAGGACCACGGTCTCGGTGGTGTCGTCGTCGACGCCGTTGTGGTTGCAGCAGCGGTTCGTCAGGCGGCGCGCGTCGCGCACCGACCGCGGGTCGGCGGGCAGCACGACGTCCACCGCGGCGTCGGGGGACGACGCTCCCACCGGGGCGGCGGCCTCCACGTGCACCACGAGCAGCGCGGTGTCGTCCTCGCCGCCGGAGGCGCGCATCGTCGTCAGCAACGAGTCCGCCCACCCCTGCGCGGTCAGGACGTCGCGCGCCTGCAGGGTCGCGCGGACCCCGGCGACGCCGTCGTCGATGTCCAGCCCGCGGCGCTCGACGAGCCCGTCGGTGTACAGCACGAGCACGTCCCCGGGCTCGAGCGCGACGACGTGCTCGTGGCGCGGCGAGGTCGCGTCCACCCCGAGCATCAGGTCGTCGCACGTGTCGAGCACCTCCACCCGCCCACCGGTGTGGCGCAGCAGCGGGGGCAGGTGACCGGCGTTGGTCCAGCGCAGCCGGCGCGCGCCGATCCCGGGCAGCGGCGGGTCCACGACCGCCAGGACGGCCGTCGCCAGCGCTCCCAGCTCCAGCCCGGCCATCGCCTGGTCCAGCCGGGTCAGCAGCGTCGCCGGGCGGTCGTCGCCGTCGAAGGCGATGCCGCGCACCATGTTCCGGACCTGACCCATGGCGGCCGCGGCCACCTGGTCGTGGCCGACGACGTCGCCGACGACGAGGACGGTGCCCCCCGAGCGGGTCGCGAACGCGTCGAACCAGTCACCGCCGACCTCCGCGCCGCGCGTCGCCGGCTGGTAGCGCATGGCCAGGCGCAGGCCCTCGCGGACCGGGGGCCGGGTCAGCAGGCTGCGCTGCAGCGTCTCCGACAACCGGCGCACGACGCGCACCTCCTCGGCCGCCGACCGTTCGCCGACGATGCGCTCCAGCGCCTGCGCGCACTGCGCCGCGCAGCCGTCGAGGAGCTCGAGGTCCTCCGCCGTGAACGCGTGGTCCCGGCTCCAGCCCGCCGACAGCCCCCCGATGACCCGCCCCTCCACGGTCAGCGGCAGCGCGGCCCACGCCCGCCGGCCGTTCGCGGCCCGCAGCGAGGCCAGCAGCGGGTGGTGGGCGTCGACCGCGGCGGCGTCCGGCAGCAGCACGCGCTCACCCGTGCGCGCGCTCACGCACACCGGCAGGGGGGAGTCGGGGGGCAGGTCGTGCCGTTGCAGGTCGCCCCCCGCAGCGCCGTCGACGCCGAGGCTCACCACCCGCCAGCCGGTCCCACCCGGTACGGCGATCCGGGCCGCGTCGGCCCCGATGGAGGCCAGGGCGTGACCGGCGACGGCGCGGACCACGTCGTCCACCGTCCGCGCCGAGGCCAGCCGCAGCGCCGTCTCGGCCAGCGCGGACAGCCGGCGCGCCGCCTCCGCCCGGGCGGCCTGCGCGACCCGCCCGGCCTCCAGCCGCGCGAGCAGCCGCGCGCCGAGGGCGGGGTCGGTCTCGTGCGGGAGCCCGCGCTCGTGGTCCAGGACGTAGGCGCTGACGTCCTCGGCGTGGAAGAGCAGGAACTCCACGGCCCCGGCGTCGTCCAGCAGCGGCGAGCAGGCCAGCGACCACCACCGCTCCAGCGGCCGGCCCTGCGCGGTGGGGGCGACGTCGTAGCGCAGCAGCGGCACGGACTCCGGCTGCCCCGAGCCCAGCACGCGGTCGAACAGCTCCCGCAACGGGTTGCGGCCGTCGACCAGCGTCGCGGGGAACGTCGGGTAGACCTCGAACCCGTCGCGGCCCAGCACCTCGTGCCGTTCGCGGCCGGTCAGGCGCAGGAACTCGGCGTTGACGTCGACGACGGTGAAGGCCGGGTCCAGCAGCGTGTACGCCGTCGGCAGGGCACGGAACACCGCGGCCATGTCGACGGGGCGCGCTCCGTCGCCCCGGTCCCTGACGTCGCCCACCACCGCTCCCGTCGTCGCGGTTCATCGAACCACCCCCGGCAGGCCGTGTCTGCCCCCACGCACGGGAGCCCCCGTCCGGTGCGGACGGGGGCTCCCGTGAGGGGTGGGGTCAGGGGGTCAGAACGCGGCCGGGTCGGTGCCCGCCCGGACGCCCTCGCGGGCCGGGACGCCCTGCTGCTGGGCCTGCTGGCGGGCCTGCTCGGCGGCCAGCGCCTGCGCGTACTGCTCCTTGACCTGCTCCATGTCCAGGGCGCGGACCTGGCCGATGAGGTCCTCCAGCGCCGGACCCGGCAGCGCCCCGGGCTGACCGAAGACGGGGATGCCGTCGCGGTAGGCCACGAGCGTGGGGATCGAGGTGATCCCGTAGCGGGCGGCGAGGGCCTGCTGGTCCTCGGTGTCGACCTTGGTGAAGGTGATGTCCTCGTGCTTCTCCGACGCCTGCTCGAAGACCGGCGCGAACTGCTTGCACGGACCGCACCAGTCGGCCCAGAAGTCGATGAGGACGATGCCGTCCTTCACGGTCTCGTCGTGCGTCTCCAGGGTCAGTGCCTGAGTGGTCATGCCGGACCCAACCACGACGGGCGCCCAGACCTTCCCGTAGCGTCGCGATCGTGCGCGCGCGTCTGGTCAGGACCCTGGTGACGGTCGTGGCGCTCGCGGTCATCGCGGTGGCCGCCGACCTCGGCGCACGGTCGTGGGCCACCGGCCGCGTCGCGCAGCAGCTGCGGCAGACGTACGGGCTGGACGCCGACCCGCGCGTCAGCGTCGGCGGGGGCTCGTTCCTGTGGCAGGCGGCGCGGGGCCGGTTCGACGACGTGACCGTGACGGTCGACGACTACGCCACCGGCTCCCTGACCCTGCAGGACGTGCGGGTGCGGCTGCCCGAGGTCGACGTCCCCCGGTCGGTGCTGACGGGCGGGACGGGGACGGTGGACCTGTCGGGCGGGACGCTGCGGGCGCAGGTCCCGTTCGCTGCGCTGGCGCGCCAGGCGTCGGTGGGACCGCTCGACGTGGAGCTGACTCGCGCCGGGGACGCCGTGCGCGCCTCGACGAGCGTGCGCGTCTTCGGCCTCGGGGTGGACCTCGCCGTCACGGGGCGTCCCGTCCTCGACGGTGCGGACGTGCGGCTCGAACCGGTCAGCGCGCAGCTGGCGGGGGCCTCGGTCCCGCTGGGGCGGGCCGAGCAGCTCCTGCGGGCCGCCGGGTACGACGGACTGGTGTTCCCGCTCACGGGGGTCCCCGCCCAGGTGCGGCTGGAGGACCTGCAGGTCGTGGACTCCGGGGTCGTGGTGTCGGGGACCGTCCTGCCCAGCGCCGTGGACGTCCGCTGAGCCCCACCACCCCCACACCCACCACCCCAGGAGGAACCGCGTGAGCACCGAGCCGACCCGCCCCCGCACGAGCGTCGTCGTCGACACCGACACCGGCATCGACGACGCCCTGGCCCTGCTCTGGCTGGCGGGCCGTGAGGACGTCGAGATCGCCGCGGTCACGGCCGTCTACGGCAACTGCACGGTCGAGGACGCGACGCGCAACGTGGGCGCGACCCTCGCCGTGGCGGGGCTGAGCATCGGCGAGGGCGGCATCCCCGTCTCGGTCGGCGCGGCGGGCCCCATCGACGGGCGCCCCGCCCACTTCGCCGCGTACGTCCACGGGCACGACGGCCTCGGCGACCTCGGCGGGGACCGCCCCGAGGTCCCCGTCGAGCCGCGCACCGCCGCCGAGCAGCTCGTCCACCTCGCGGCGAGCGAACCGGGCCAGCACCACCTGCTCGTCCTGGGGCCGATGACCAACGTGGCCGCCGCGATCGAGCTCGACCCCGACCTGCTGACGAAGTTCGCCTCCACCGTCGTCATGGGCGGCTCGGGCCCGTTCCCGCCGCTGGGGGTCGCGCAGATCGTGGACGCGAACATCGCCAACGACGCCGCCGCGGCCCGGATCGTCTTCGCCGCGCCGCGCACCCTCCTGGTCACCGTCGGCGTGAACGTCGGCGCGGGCGCCATCGTCGACGAGGCGGCCGTGGAGCGCCTGCACGCCAGCCCCACCGCGGTCGGCCGGTTCAGCGCGCAGCTGCTGGAGTCGTACATGGACTTCTACCAGCAGGTCTGGGGCCGGCGGGTCTCCCCGGCCTGGGACGGCCTGGCGGCCGCGCTGCTCGTCGTGCCCGGCTGGATCACCCGCTCCGAGGACGGGCCGGTGGGTCTGGTCCCGGACGGTGAGCGCTGGCGCGCGCACCTGCTGCGCACCGCGGAGGGCGGTCCCGTGCCGTTCGAACCGGCGACGCGGCCCGGGCAGCCCGCCCCCGACACCCGGGTCGTGCTCGAGGTGGACGTCGAGGCGTTCCTCGCCGACTTCCTGGGGGTGCTCGCGGGGGACGGGCGGGCCTGAGCGGACCCGGGGGTAGGTTGGCCCCGTCCTGGCCGAGGTTCGAGGAGGAACGGTCCGTGGTCCCCAGCGTGCTCGACGTGTCACCCGTCATCCCCGTCGTGGTGCTCGAGGACGCCGCGGACGCCGTCCCGCTGGCGCGGGCGCTGCTGGCCGGGGGGATCGGGATCGTCGAACTCACGCTGCGCACGGCCTCGGCCCTGGACGCGGTGCGGGCCGTGGCGACGGAGGTCCCGGAGATCCTGCTGGGCGTCGGGACGGTCGTCTCGGCCGAGGACGTGGCCCGGGCCGTCGACGCGGGCGCGCAGTTCCTCGTCAGCCCCGGCACGACGCGCTCGATCGTCGAGGCGGCCCGCGACCGCGACGTCCCGCTGCTGCCGGGGGTGGCCACGGTCTCGGAGGCGCTGGCGGCGCTGGAGCTGGGCCTGCACGAGCTGAAGTTCTTCCCCGCCGAGCAGGCCGGCGGCGCCGCGTTCCTCGGGGCGCTGCGCTCGCCGTTGCCGCAGCTGCGGTTCTGCCCGACGGGGGGAGTGACGCCGGCCAACGCCCCGCAGTACCTGGCCCTGCCGAACGTGGGCTGCGTCGGCGGCAGCTGGATCACCGCGCCCGACGTCCTGGCCGACCACGACTTCGGCCGGGTCGAGGAACTGGCCCGCGCGGCGGTCGCGCTGCGCTGAGCGTGGCAGGATCGGTGCCGTGACCTACACCGCAGACGCTGGACGGTACGAGTCCATGCCCTTCCGCCGTTGCGGCCGCAGCGGCGTCGAACTGCCCGCGCTCTCGCTGGGTTTCTGGCACAACTTCGGCGACGACAAGCCGTTCCAGACCCAGCGCGACACCGCCCGCCGCGCGTTCGACCTGGGGATCACCCACTTCGACCTCGCCAACAACTACGGCCCGCCCTACGGCAGCGCCGAGACGAACTTCGGCCGGCTGTTCCGCGAGGACTTCAAGCCCTACCGCGACGAGCTCGTCATCTCCTCCAAGGCCGGCTGGGACATGTGGCCCGGGCCGTACGGGGACCGCGGTTCGCGCAAGTACCTCACCGCCTCCCTCGACCAGTCCCTGCAGCGCATGGGGTTGGAGTACGTCGACATCTTCTACCACCACCGCCCGGACCCGGACACCCCGCTCGAGGAGACGATGGGCGCACTGGACGCCATCGTCCGCTCGGGCAAGGCGCTGTACGTCGGGATCTCCTCCTACGGCCCCGAACGCACGCTGCAGGCCTCCCGGATCCTGCGCGACCTGGGCACGCCGCTGCTGATCCACCAGCCCTCGTACTCGATGTTCAACCGCTGGATCGAGTCGGGGTTGCTGGACGTCCTGGAGGCCGAGGGGGTGGGCTGCATCCCGTTCACGGCGCTCGCGCAGGGGCTGCTGACCGACCGCTACCTGAACGGCATCCCGCAGGACTCCCGTGCGGCGCAGGGCAAGTCGCTCGACCCGTCGATCCTGAACGAGGAGACCCTGCGCCGCATCCGCGGTCTGCAGGAGATCGCCTCGGGCCGCGGTCAGACGCTCGCGCAGCTCGCGCTGGCCTGGACGCTGCGGGACCGGCGCGTGACCACCACGCTCATCGGGGCGAGTTCGGTGCGCCAGGTCGAGGACAACGTCGCGGCCGTGGCGAACCTGGAGTTCACGGCGGAGGAACTGACCGCCATCGAGGAGTTCGCGGTGGACTCCGGCGTCGACCTGTGGGCCGGGGTCCGCACCGGCGGCGAGAACTGACCTGACCTGCGCTGGTCCCCGGGATCCCGGGGATCAGCGCAGTTCGGCCGTCGACTCCCGGCGCCCGGCGCGGACCGGGACGAGCACGACGACGAGCGCGAAGACGGCCAGGACGCCGTGCAGGGTCGTGACCGGCCAGGCGAGGTTGAGCGCGGTGTCGCCCGACCCCCGGCTCGCCAGCCCCCAGGCGAAGAGCGCGCCGAGCACGACGAACAGCAGGACGCCGTACCCGCGCGCCCGCCGGGCCCCCGTGCGGGCCAGCACCCCCAGCACGCCCAGCACGACGTGGACGGCGCTGGAGGCGGGGTTCACCGAGAAGCCGATGACCTGCTGCTCCTGCGTGCCGCCGGTCCAGTCGGAGAACCCGGACACCGCGAACCCCGCGATCCCCAGGAGCAGCAGCACCAGGCCGAGCAGCAGCGACAGGTGCTGCCCCGCCGTGGTGCGCGGGTGGACCGGCTCGACCGATCCCGCGAAGTTCTGGCTCATGGTGGGCCGCTACCCGCTGGGCGCCGGCGCAAACGGTGTCGGGGACGGGTGCGGCGCGGGTGTACTGTCGGCCGCGACACGGGGTGCTGCGTGCGGATCGCGCAGCTGAGATCAGACCCGGAGAACCTGATTCAGGTAATGCTGACGAAGGGATGTCACGGCATGGCAGCCGTCACTGCAGTCGACGTCGCGCGGGCGCGGTCCGCGGTCGCCGAACAGGCACCGCTCGTGCAGTGCCTCACCAACTCCGTCGTCCAGACCATCACCGCGAACGCCCTGCTCGCCGCGGGAGCCGCCCCGGCGATGGTCGACAACGTCCACGAGGCCGCGGCGTTCGCCGCGATCGCCTCCGGGGTCCTGGTGAACGTGGGAACCCTCGACGACGCCAAGGCGCAGGCCATGGCGGCCGCGGCCGCCTCGGCGCGCGAGCACGGGACCGCCTGGGTCCTGGACCCCGTCGCGGTCGGCGGCCTGGAGTTCCGCACCCGCGTCGCCCGCGAACTGCTCGAGCACGCCCCGACCGTGGTGCGCGGCAACGCCTCCGAGGTCCTCGGGCTCGCCGGGGCAGGATCCGGCGGGCGCGGGGTCGACACCACCGACGGGGTGGACGACGCGCTCGAGGCGGCCCGGGAACTGTCCGCGCGCACCGGCGGCGTCGTCGCGGTCTCCGGCGTCGTCGACGTCCTGGTCCACGCCGGGCGGACGGTCCGGGTCCCCGGCGGCCACGTGCTGCTGACCCGCACGACCGGCGCGGGGTGCTCCCTCGGCGCGCTCGTCGCGGCCTACGCGGGGGCCGAACCCGACCCGCTGGTCGCCGCGACCGCGGCCCACCTGCACGTCGCGCTCGCCGCCGAGCGCGCCGCGGCCCGGACCGACGGGCCGGGGTCGTTCGCCATCGCCTGGATCGACGAGCTGTCCGCCGTCGACGCCGGGGCGCTGGGCGAGGCCGCTGGGCGGCTCGCGTGAGCTTCGCGCCCTCGCTGTACCTCGTCACCGACACCGCCCAGTGCGGCGACCGGGGGGTCCCGGCCGTCGTGCGGGCCGCGGTGGCCGGTGGTGTCGACGCCGTGCAGGTCCGCGCCAAGCACGGCTCGGACCGCGACCGCCTCGCCCTCGTCGTCGCCGTGCGGGACGTGCTGGCCGGCACCGGGGTCCCGCTGCTCGTGAACGACGCCGTCGACGTCGCGCTGATCGCGGGGGTCGACGGCGTGCACCTCGGGCAGTCCGACCTGCCGGCCGAGGACGTGCGCCGGATCGCCCCCGACCTGCTGATCGGGCTGTCCGTCTCCGGCGTCGAGCAGGCCCGCCGGGTCGACCCCGCCGTCGTCGACCACCTCGGCGTCGGGCCCGTGCGGGACACCGCGACGAAACCCGACGCGGCCGCCGCGCTCGGCGCCGACGGGGTCCGCGCGGTCGTGGCGGCCTCGCCCGTGCCCTGTGTGGCGATCGGGGGGATCCACCCCGACAACCTCGACTCCCTGCGCGACACCGGGATCACGGGGTTCTGCGTCGTGTCGGAGATCTGCGGCGCGGCCGACCCGGAACGGGCCGCTCGTGAGCTCCTCGCGTCGTGGCGACGCGCGTGAGCGACGAACGGCGCGACGGCGTCCGGACCGAGCGAACGCGCCGACGGAGTCGTTGCGCGGTCGCGAGGGAGGGCGCCGTCACCGGCGCCGTGACGGAGCGGACCGGAGGCACAGCGTGAGCGACAGCCGCGTCGCCCTCACGATCGCGGGCAGCGACTCCGGCGGGGGAGCGGGGATCCAGGCCGACCTGAAGACGTTCGCCGCGCACGGGGTGTTCGGGACGAGCGTCCTGACGGCGCTGACCGCGCAGAACACCCGCGGCGTGCGCGGCGTCCACGTCGTGCCGGCGGGTTTCGTCGGCGAGCAGCTCGACGCCGTCCTCGACGACATCGCGGTGCACGCCACGAAGATCGGGATGCTCGCCGACGCGGACGTCGTCGCGGTCGTGACCGCCGCCGTGCGCGGGCGCGACCTGGGGCCGGTCGTCCTGGACCCGGTGATGGTCGCCACCAGCGGGGACCGGCTGCTCGACCCGGCCGCCGTGCACGCCCTGCGCACCGACCTGCTCCCGCTGGCCGACCTCGTGACGCCCAACGTCCCCGAGGCCGCCGTCCTGCTGGACACCGACCCCGCGACCGACCTCGACGGCTGCGTGGCCCAGGCGCGGGAACTGCTGCGCCGCAGCGGGACCGCCGTCCTGCTCAAGGGCGGTCACCTCAGTGCCCACTCCGCGGGCGCCGAGAGCGTCGACGTGCTCGCGACGGCGACGGGCGAGGTGCTCGTGCGCCGGCCGAGGGTCGCCACGACCGCGACCCACGGGACGGGCTGCACGCTGTCGTCCGCGCTCGCGGCGCAGGCCGCGCTGCACCCCGGCTCCGGGTGGCAGACGCTCGTCGACCTCGCCCGCGACTACCTCCAGGCCGCCCTCCTCGCCGGTGCGCGGCTGCGCGTCGGCTCCGGCCACGGCCCCCTCGACCACGCCTTCGCCCTGCGGGAGAACCGGTGACCCCCTCCACGACCCCGTCCCCGACCTCGTTCACCGACGCCACCTGGGAACGCACCGCCGACCTGCGCGCCGCCGTCGAGCGCTCGGAGTTCCTCGCCGAGCTCGGCGCGGGGACCCTGGACCCGGCCGCGTTCCGCTACTACCTCGAGCAGGACGCGATCTACCTCGTCGGGTACGCCCGCGCGCTGTCGCTGCTCGCGGCCCGCGCCCCCGACGCCGCGAGCGCCGGGTTCTGGGCGTCCTGCGCGCACGGTGCCGCGGTCGTGGAGTCCTCGCTGCACGCCGACCTGCTCGACGGCGGGCTGCTGCCGCCGGCGACGGGGACGCCCGTCGCCTCGCCCACGACGCTCGGGTACGTCTCGTACCTCGTCGCGACCGCGGCCTGCGCGTCCTACGCCGTCGCCGCGGCGGCCGTGCTGCCGTGCTTCTGGGTCTACGCCGACGCGGGCCGCCGGCTGGCGGCCGTGGCCGACCTCGTCCCCGGGCACCCGTACGCGCGGTGGATCGCGGCGTACGACGCCCCGGAGTTCCACGCCTCCGTCGAGCAGGCCCGCCGCTGCGTGGACGCCGCCGCGACGCCGGAGCTCACCGAGGCCATGCACGCGGCGTTCGCCGTCGCGACCCGGTACGAGTGGCTGTTCTGGGAGACCGCGCACCGCCGGGAGCGCTGGCCCACGCCCTGAGCCGGGACGCCGCCCGGCCGCCCCCACCGGCCCGTGAGAGTGTCGTCGCAGGTCCCGCGCGGGCGGGACGCGTCGGGAGGAGCGGTCCGTGTCCAGCAGCGGTTCGGTCGTGGTCGTCAACTGCGGCAGTTCGTCCGTCAAGCTCGCCCTCGTCGACCCGGTGACGGGGCAGCGGGCGCTGTCCTGCCTCGGCGAGCGCATCGGCAGCCCCGACGCCGTCGTGCACATGACCACCGCCGAGGGGACGCGCACCATCACCCCCGCGGCCAGCACCCACCGCGGGGCGCTCGCCCACGTCCTGCAACGCCTGCTGGACCTCGACCTGCCGCCGCTGCTCGGCGTGGGGCACCGCGTCGTGCAGGGCGGGGCGGTGTTCCACGGCTCCGTCCGCATCGACGACCGCGTCCTGGGGCAGATCCACGACCTGTCCGCGCTCGCACCGCTGCACAACCCCGCCAACGCCTCCGGCATCGAAGCCGCCCGCGCCGTCCTGCCCGACCTCGAGCACGTCGCCGTCTTCGACACCGCCTTCCACCAGACGATGCCGGAGACGAACTACCGCTACGCGGTCCCCGCGCGCTGGTACGAGGAGTTCGGCGTCCGCCGCTACGGCATGCACGGCACCAGCCACCGGTTCGTCAGCCAGCGGGCCGCCGAGATCCTGCGCGCCGCGGACGGCCGCGACCCCCGCGAGCTCAAGCTCGTCGTGGCCCACCTCGGCAACGGCTGCAGCGCGACGGCCGTGCTCGGCGGCCGCTCGGTCGACACCACCATGGGCCTGACCCCGCTGGAGGGGCTCGTCATGGGCACCCGCTCCGGGGACCTCGACCCGGCCGTCGTCGAGCTCGTCGCTGACCGCACGGGGGAGCCGGTCACCGAGATCGTCCGGCAGCTGAACTCCTCCTCGGGGCTGCTGGCGCTGTCCGGGTTGTCCAACGACGTCCGCACGCTGTCCGCCAAGGCCGCCGAGGGGCACGCCGGGGCCCGGCTCGCCCTCGACGTGTTCGTGCACCGCGCCGCCAAGCACGTCGCCGCCCTGACCGTCTCCCTCGGCGGGCTCGACGCGCTCGTGCTCACCGGGGGGATCGGGGAGAACGCCAAGAACGTCCGCTCGATGCTGCTGGCCCGGTTGCGCCACCTCGGGCTCGTCGAGGACCCCGCGGCCAACGACGAGCACGGCCGGTCCTCGACCCCGGCCGGGCGCATCACCGTGCCCGGGTCCGGTCCGCTGGCGATGGTCGTGCCGACCGACGAGGAACTGCTCATCGCGCGCGACACCGTCGCGCTCGTCGAGCGGACCTGAGCCCGCCCCGGCCGCCGGGGGCGCGCGTGCCGCGCCCGGGCGGGTGGGGGAGGCTGGGCCCATGGCCCGAGTGCTGCTCGTCGTCCCCACCGGCCACGGTGCCGGTCTCACCTCGACCTGCCTCGGGCTGGTCCGCGCCCTCGACGCGCGGGGGGTGGCCGTCGGGTTCCACAAACCGCTCGCCCAGCCGTCGCGGATGACCGAGCCGGACCGCTCCGTCGCCCTCGTGCGGCTCACGACGGCCCTGGACCCCGCCGAACCCATCGCGGCTGCCCGCGTCGTCGAACGCCTCTCCCGCGGCGAGGTCGACGACCTCATGGAGGAGGTCGTCGCGGCCGCCGAGAAGGTCCTCGCCGCGCACGACGTCGTCGTCGTCGAGGGGCTGGCCCCCTCGGCGGACCAGGTGTTCTCCGGCCGGGTCAACCAGGCGCTCGCGACCGCCCTGGACGCCGACGTCCTGCTCGTCGGGTCCGCCGGGCTGCTCGGTGCCGAACCCGGTGCGCCCGAACGCATCGCCGAGGACATGGCCGTCACCGCCGGCACCTACCGGACGGGGGAGGCGCTGCGGGTCATCGGCGGCGTCGTGTCCCGCTGGCCCGTCCCGGACGACCCCGAGACGGCCGTCAGCCGGGTCTCGGCCCTGCGCGGGGCCCTGGAGCACCACGACATCCCGCTCGTCGGGGTCGTCCCCTACCGCGGGGAGCTGACCTGGCCGCGGGTGCGCGACCTCGTGCACGACCTCGGCCCCGCGCTGGACATGGAGGTCCTCACGCACGGCGACCAGAGCCGGCGCATCAAGGAGGTCGTCGTCGCCGCCCAGGCCGTGCCCGGCATGCTGCCGCTGCTGCGCGAGGGCCGGCTCATCCTCGTGCCCGGCGACCGGCACGACGTCGTCATGGCCGCCTGCCTGGCCGCCCTCAACGGCTCCCGGCTGGCCGGTCTGCTGCTCACCGCCGGCGTCGGGATGGACCCGCGCGTCGCCGAGCTCACCGCGGCGGCCGCCGCGACGGGTCTGCCGATCCTGCGCTCGGACCGCAGCACCTACGCGACCGCGACGGCCGTCAACCGCCTCGACCCCGAAGTCCCCGCCGACGACGCCGAACGCGCCCTGGCCCTGACCACCACGGTCGCCGACGCCCTCGACCCCGGCTGGCTGGCGGGGCTGCCCACCGCCGCCCACACGCCGCGCCTGTCGCCGGCCGCGTTCCGGCGCCGCCTCACGACGCTGGCCGCCGAGCGCGTCCAGCGGATCGTCCTGCCCGAGGGCACCGAACCGCGCACCGTGCAGGCCGCGGCGATCTGCGCCCAGCGCGGCATCGCCCGGCCCGTCCTGCTCGCCCACCCCGACGAGGTCGCCGCCGTCGCCGCCGGGCTCGGGATCGTGCTGCCCGACGGGGTCGAGGTGCTGGACCCGGCGTCCCTGGTGGACCGCTACGTCGACGTCCTCGTCGAGGCCCGCAAGCACAAGGGCATGCAGCCCGACGTGGCCCGCGACTCCCTGGCCGACCCCATCTGGCTGGGCACGACGATGCTGCAGGCCGGCGACGTCGACGGGCTCGTCGCCGGGGCCGTGCACACCACTGCGGCCACGGTCCGCCCTGCGCTGCAGGTCATCCGGACCCGGCCCGGCGCCCGGCTCGTGTCCAGCGTGTTCTTCATGTGCCTGCCCGACGACGTCGTGATCTACGGCGACTGCGCCGTGAACCCCGACCCCGGCGCCGAGGACCTCGCCGACATCGCCCTGCAGTCCGCCGCGTCCGCGCGGGCCTTCGGGATCGAACCGCGGGTGGCGATGATCAGCTTCTCCACCGGGTCGTCGGGGGCCGGGTCCAGCGTCGACAAGGTCGCCGAGGCGACGCGCATCGCCCGCGAGCGCGAACCGGACCTGATCATCGACGGGCCGCTGCAGTACGACGCCGCCGCCGTCGCCTCCGTCGCGGCGTCGAAGGCGCCCGACTCGCCAGTCGCCGGCCGCGCCACGGTGTTCGTCTTCCCCGACCTCAACACCGGGAACACCACCTACAAGGCGGTGCAGCGCAACGCGGGAGTGATCTCCGTGGGGCCGATGCTGCAGGGGCTGGCCAAACCCGTGAACGACCTGTCGCGCGGGGCGCTGGTGGACGACATCGTCTACACGATCGCGCTCACCGCGATCCAGGCCTCGCGCGGCTGAGCCTCCCCCGATCACGGGAGGGAAGAGGCCGGGACGCGGTGCTGTTACCCTTGAGGTGACGGCCACATGCCGTCCACTCAGCGGGCGAGCCGCCCGCGAGGTCGCTTGAGTCTCATCCCTCAGCATCGATGCGCCTGTCTGGGCGTTCTGGGGGCGGACCGCCGTGCGGCCGACAGCCCCACGTGGAGTTCCTTACCCCATGCCCCAGTACGAAGACCGTTCGTACCGTTCCTCCCGCCCCCGCAACGACGAGGGCGGTTACCAGCGCCGCGAGTCCCGCGGCTACACCGACCGCTACGAGCGGTCCGACCGCGGTGAGCGGTCCTACGACCGCGACGACCGTCCCCGCTCCGGCGGCTCCGGCGGCGGCAGCTTCAACCGCGACGACCGTCCCCGTTCGGGCGGCTACGGCAACCGCGACAGTGGTTCCTCCTACGGCAACCGCAGCGGCGGCTACCAGGGCCGCAGCTCCGGCGGCCAGGGCGGCTACCGCGGCCGCAGCCAGCGCAGCGGCCCGCCGCGCAGCCCGCGTTCCTTCGCGCCCTCGGCCACCGAGCAGGCGCTGCTCGCGGCCGAGTCCCTCGAGGTCGCCGAGGCCACGTTCGCCGAGCTGGGCCTGCCCGAGGAGCTCGTCGCGGCGCTCGAGCGTCGCGGGATGACCGCGCCGTTCGCCATCCAGCAGCGCGTGCTGCCCGACGGCATCGCCGGGCGCGACATCCTCGGCCGCGCCCGCACCGGCTCAGGCAAGACCCTCGGCTTCGGCCTGCCCATGCTGGCCCGCCTGGCCCAGCAGAAGCGCGCCCGCATCACCGGCGCCCCGCGCGGTCTGGTCCTCGTGCCGACCCGCGAGCTGGCCATGCAGGTCGCCGACGCGCTGCGTCCCCTGGGCGACTCGATCGACCTGCGCATGTCCGTCGTCGTCGGCGGTGTCCCGTACGGCCGTCAGATCGCCGCCCTCCAGCGCGGCATCGACGTCCTCATCGCGACCCCCGGCCGCCTGGTGGACCTCATCGAGCGCGACGCCGTCTCGCTCGCCGAGGTCGACGTGGCCGTCCTCGACGAGGCCGACCACATGGCCGACCTGGGCTTCCTGCCCAACGTCCGCGCCATCCTGGAGGGCACCAAGCCCGGCGGGCAGCGGATGTTCTTCTCCGCCACCCTCGACCGCGGTGTCGAGGCCCTCGTGACGGACTTCCTCACCGACCCGGCCTTCCACGCCGTGCCGGCCGACCCCGAGGACGTCGGGCACATGGAGCACCGCGTGTTCGCCGTGCGCCCGCACGACAAGCTCTCGATCCTCACCGAGATCAGCCAGCGCCCCGCGCGCAGCATCTTCTTCGTGCGGACCAAGCTCGGCGCCCAGCGCCTGGCCGACCAGCTGCGCGAGGCCGGTGCCCCGGCCGAGGCCATCCACGGCGACCTGCGCCAGTCGCAGCGCTCGAAGGCCATCGACGCGTTCTCGCGCGGTGAGACCCGTGTCCTCGTCGCCACCGACGTCGCCGCCCGCGGCATCCACGTCGACGACGTCGACCTCGTCGTGCACGTCGACCCGCCGAACGACCACAAGGACTACCTGCACCGCTCCGGGCGCACCGCGCGCGCCGGCGCCAAGGGCACCGTCCTCGCGATCGCGCTGCCGGACCAGGTCCGCCGCTACGGCTGGCTGCACCGCGACGCGAACGTCTCCGCCAACGACGTCGAGCACGTCCTGGCCGGCGACGAGAACGTCCGCGCCGTGGCCGAGTCCGGTGAGCCGGTCGTGGTCAAGGAGCGCAAGCCCGAGGCCCGCGAGGGTCGCCCGGCGCGTCGCGGCGGCCCGCGTCGCGACGGCGGTTTCCGCGGCGGCCCGCGTCGCGACGGCGGTTTCCGCGGTCCGCGCCGTGACGGCGGCGAGTCCCGCGGCCCGCGCCGCGAGAGCGCACCCCGGGACTGACCTGAACGGCACGACCTGACGGACCCGGGCGCGAGGCACACCTCGCGCCCGGGTCCGTCGGCGTTTCGGGGCCCGAGGCACACCTTGCGCTCCGGTCCGCCGGCGTTCAGGGCGCGAGGTGTGCCTCGAGCCGTGTGGGCACGGCAGCGGGGTCGCGAGTTGTGCTTCGCGCCGCAGTGGTGAGGATGGGAGACGCCAGACGTCACCCACCCGTGGAGGAAGCATGCCCACCCGCACCGCACGCACCGCCTGGAACGGCACCCTCGAGCAGGGGTCCGGCCAGGTCGAGCTGTCCAGCTCCAAGGTCGGGACCTACGACGTCTCCTTCCCCAAGCGCGCCGCCGAGGACGCGGGCGGCACCACGAGCCCCGAGGAGCTCATCGCCGCCGCGCACTCCTCCTGCTACGCCATGCAGTTCTCCGCGCTGCTCGCCGAGGCCGGCGGCACCCCGGAGAGCCTCGAGGTCGTCGCCGACGTGTCCCTCGGGCCGGACCCGGCCGGCGGGTTCAAGCTCACCGGCATCACCCTGAAGGTGACCGGTGAGGTCGGCGGCATCGACAACGACACCTTCGTCAAGACCGCCCAGGCGGCCAAGGAGACCTGCCCGGTCTCCAAGGCGCTCACCGGGGTCGAGATCTCCCTCGAGGCCTCGCTCGACGCCTGAGCCTCACGGCGCGTAGCGGTCCAGCGGCACCGTCGTGGCGCCGCTGGACCCGCGCAGCGTCGGGGTCCCGTCGGCGCGTGCGCCCAGCAGCCACGTCTCGGCGTGGTCGCCGTACCCGCTGTCGTCGCTGACGCGCAGCGTCCGGGCGTCGACGACGTCGAGGACCTTGGGCGAGCGCGCCGGGTCGTCGGTGTCGGGGCCGAACGCCAGCAGCCGCCCCCCCGCCCGCACGACGTCGGTCAGGCCCCACAGGTCGGCCCAGCGACCGCAGAACGCGTCGAGGTCCACCGCAGGGACCTGGGCCGACCAGTGCTCCGCGAACAGGTCGACGAGCTTGACGACCCCCAGGGCGAACTCGTTCGCGGGTCCGTCGACGCAGTTCGTCAGGACGCTCACGGCCAGGCCCGCCCGCGGGTCCAGCACGCTGCGGGTGATGTGGCCGGGGAACCCGCCGCCGTGCCCCACGAGTTCGCGGCCACCGACCTCGTCGCGGCCGAACCCCAGGCCGTAGGCCCCCGCACCGGGGCCCGTGCGCCACTCCGCGCGCTGCGCCAGCCGCCGGGAGTGCTCCGACAGCGGCCCCTCCCGGCCGTCGGCGTGGGAGGTGAACCACGCCGTGAGGTCCTCGGCCGTGGAGCAGAACCCCGTCGCGGCCGCCATGGCCCCGGTCGCGGGGTGCGGCAGGGGCCGGCGCGGGCCGAGGGCCAGCGCCGAGTAGCCCGTGGCCAGGTCCCCGGCCGCCGGCAGGTCGGGGGTGGTGCGCGACAACCCCCAGGGGGCCAGCAGTTCACTCAGGTGGGCCGCGTAGGACGTCCCCGTGACCGCCTCGACGACCAGCCCCAGCAGCGAGTACCCGATGTTGGAGTACTTGAACCGCGAGGACCGCGGCACCAGGGAACCCCCGGCCCGCACCGCGGTCCGCAGGCCCGCGACGTCGAGGAACTCCTCGTCGAGCTGCCAGAAGTCGCCCGCGGTCCCGTCCCGCGTGACGCCCGCGGCGTGGCCGAGCAGTTCGCGCAGGCTCGCCCGGCCCAGTTCGCCGTCCTCGTCCGCGACCCACGGCAGGTGCGCGCCCAGCTCGTCGTCCAGGCGCAACCGCCCCTGCTCGGCCAGGCGCAGGACCGCGGTGGCGGTGAAGGTCTTGGAGTGCGACGCGACCCGGAAGACGTGCTGGGGGGTGAGCGCGACGCCGCGTTCCAGGTCGGCGGACCCGTGGGCGCTGGAGTGCAGGAGCTCACCGTCCAGGCGCACCGCCAGCTGGACGCCGGGGACCTGCAGCCGTTCGCGGCGCAGGGCGATCCAGCGGGCGGCGGCGTCGGCGGCGGTGGCGACGATCTCGGCGTTCAGCGCGGGGGCGGGCACCGGGCCACCGTAGGGCGAGGGGACCACCCGGGCCACGAGGATTCCGCACCGGTTGACTCCCCGGCCACCGCTCGGCAGGCTGTCGGGCACGGCGCGACCCACGCCGAGCCCTCGCGGGCCGACCCCAGCTCGGCTCCCCACGGGTGGAGGGGCACAGCGCCTCGGGTCGACGTCGGAGGACCTGACCCGCGCGGTCCGGTCGCTGGGGGACCTGCGGACCGCGGCGTGGAAGGCCGTGACCATGACCGTCGACAAGAACCTCAAACGCCTCGTGCGGGCCCGTGCGGCCCAGACCGGCCAGCCCTACACCGCTGCGCTGCAGCACTTCCGGGCCGACCGACGGGCCCCCCTGCGGGTGGCCGTCGCGCAGCTGCCCGTCGGGCAGGACCCCACCGACCCGGCCGTCCTGCGGCGCGGTGGCGAACTCGTGCGGGACCGGATGCGCCGGGCCGCGCAGCAGGGGGCGCGGTTGCTGCACCTGCCCGAGGGGGCGACCTGCTTCCCCGACAAGCGCGTCCTGTCGAGCACCGGGCCCGACGAGATCGGCCCGTCCGACTGGGACCGGTTCGCCTGGGACGTCCTGCGCGACGAGCTCGAGACGACGGCCCGGCTGGCGGCCGAGCTGCGGTTGTGGACGGTGTTCGGGTCCACCCACCGGCTCAGCGCCGGGAACCGGCCGCACAACTGCCTGTACGTCCTGGACCACCGCGGCCGGGTCCGGACGCGGTACGACGAGCGGTACCTGTCGCACACCAAGGCCACGTGGATGTACTCCCCGGGGCGTGCGCCGGTCGTCGTCGCCGTCGACGGCTGGCGCTTCGGCCTCGCCCTCGGCCTGGAGTCGCACTTCCCGGAGGTCTTCGCCGAGTACGAGCGCCTCGACGTCGACGGGGTGCTGTTCTCCAGCACGGGGAACGCCGACCACCACGCCGCCGCCTTCGCCGTGGAGTGCGCCGGGCACGCGGCCACGAACGGGCTGTGGGTGAGCTTCGCCGTCCCCCCGCAGCAGGACCCGGCCGCCGCGGCCGGGTTCGTCGCACCGGGCGGGCGGTGGCTGGAGCGGTGCTCACCCGGGCGCGACGTCGTCGTCCTCGACCTGGTGGCCGGTGGGTCCGACGTCGAGACGGACGTCGACGTCGCCGTCACCAAGGCCCGTCCGTGGCGCCGGCGGGTGCGCGAGAGCGGGCACGGCGAACTCGTCGACGACGTCCGCAGCCGCGAGCGCGCCGGGTTCTGAGGCCCGCCAGGATGGGGAGGTGACCGCCACCCCGCACCTGCTCGTCGACCCCGTCCGGCTCGAGGCCAACCTGGCCCGCACGCACGCCGCGCTGGCCGGGCTGGCCGTCCGCCCGCACGCCAAGACCCACAAGTCCCTGGAGGTGGCCCGTCGCCAGCTCGCGGCGGGAGCGGTCGGGCTGAGCGTCGCGACGGTCTCGGAGGCCGAGGTGTTCGCGCGGGTCTGCGACGACCTGTTCGTGGCCTACCCGGTGTTCTTCGACGCCGAGCGAACGGCGCGGGTGCGGGCGCTGGCCGGCCGGGTCCGGCTCACGGTGGGGATCTCGGGGACGGACGCGCTGCCGGACGTGCCGGGGCTGCGCGTCCTCGTCGAGGTCGACCCCGGGATGGGCCGCAGCGGGGCACCCGCCGCGGACGCCGGCCGGATCGCGGCCGCGGCCCAGGCGGCGGGGCTCGTCGTCGACGGGGTGTTCGCCTTCCCCGGGCACTCCTACTCCCCGGACGGGCGCGCGCGGGCCGCCGCGGACGAGGCCCGCGAACTCGCCCGGGCCGTGGAGTCGCTGGCGGCGCAGGGCATCACGGCCCGCGTCGTCAGCGGGGGCTCGACCCCGTCGGTGGAGTTCGCCGACCGGGGCGTGCTCACCGAGTACCGGCCGGGGGTCTACGTCTTCGGCGACGCCCAGCAGGTCGAACTGGGGACCGTCACGTTCGACGACGTCGCGCTGAGCGTCGTCGCGACCGTCGTCGCCCGGTTCGAGGGGCGGGTGGTCGCCGACGCGGGCAGCAAGGTGCTCGGCGCCGACCGCCCGGCGTACGCGAGCGGTTTCGGCCGGCTGCCGGACCACCCCGGCGCCCGGATCACGGCGCTGTCGGAGCACCACGCGACCATCACGGGGTTCGACGCGCCCGTCGGGACGCGGGTGCGCATCGTCCCCAACCACGTCTGCTCGGCCGTGAACCTGGCCGACGAGCTGCAGGTCGTGGGGGCTCAGCCCTGGAGGGTCGACGCGCGCGGCTGCAACGTCTGAACCCTGCGGCGCGCGACCTCGGCGTGCGGCCACTGCGCGAGCCGTCGCGGCAGGACGGGCCGGGAGCGCACCAGGAGCCCGCGGACGACGCGCGCGGCCGGGGTCCGGCGCAGCCCGTAGGCGTCGGCGAGGCGGGCCGGCAGCACGTCGGCGGTGACGGTGCGGGACAGGGCCGCGACGCCCGGCAGCGGGGGAGCGGTGCGCTGGGTGAGGATGTCCGCGGCGATCGCGCGGGCCGCGTCGGTGACCACGAGCCCGTGGACGGTGTCGGCGAAGTACTCCTCGAACTGCGCCACCGAACCCGGCAGCACCCGGTCGGGGACGGCGAACATGCGCGCGAACGGCTTCGACTCCTGCCAGTGCCGTTCCCGTTCCTGCGGCGACAGGCGCAGCCCGGCGTACCGCTCGACGACCCGGCGCGCGGTCCACACGAGGGTCGCGTGGACCCACAGCGCCAGGTCGGGGTCGTTGGCCCGGTACGGGGTCCCGGCGGGGGTGCCGGGGACGTCCGCGCGGGTCGTCCCGCGGACGGGGGCGTGGGCGCGCCCGACGTGCCGGGCCGCGGCGTGCGCCTGCTCGGTGTCCCCGAACGTCACCGTCAGCGCGGCCTGCAGCGTCCCCAGGAGCCGGCGCGCGGGCCCCGCCGCGTAGTCGCTGTGCACCGCGACGCCCTCGGCGACGAGCGGGTGCGCGACCTGCATCAGGATCGCCGCCGGCCCGCCGAGCACGGTGGCCCGCTCGGCGGTGACCCGGCGGAACTGCTCGCCCGGGCAGACGCCCGGGTCGCCGGGGACCCCCGGGGCGGGGGCGGGCGGGAAGGCCGCGCTCAGCGGGACGCGGGGGAGTCGTCGGGGCACCCCCCGATCCTGCGCGCGAAGCACACGTCGCGCCGCCCGGCCCGTCGTCTCGGGGTCCGGAGCGTGCGCCGGACCCCGAGCAGAACGGTGCGGGGGTTCTTCGTGTGCGGTGCGCGGGAAGGGGTGGGCCGGTCAGGACGCCGAGCGGGCCTGGTGGGCGGCGCGGACGGCGTCGGCGAGGCTCGTGGCGGGGCGGCCGAGGAGCGTCGCCAGGTCGTCGGAGTCGGTGTGCAGGTCCCCGCGCGCGATGGAGGCGTCGAGGGCCGCGACGAAGCCGGCGGTGCCGGCGTCGAGGCCGAAGCCGGTCAGGGTCTGCTCGTACTCCTCGCCGGGGACGTCCTTCGAGACGACCGTCGTGCCGGTGACCTCGGTGATCGTCGCGGCGAGCTCGGTGAAGTCGAACGCGGGGCCCGCGAGCTCGTACGTGCGCGAGGTGTCGTCGTCGGAGGTGAGGGCGGCGGCCGCGGCCCCGGCGTAGTCGGCGCGGGTGGCGGCCGAGACCTTCCCGCCGTGGGTGGCGCCCAGGACCTGGCCCGCACCGAGGTACTCGCCGAGACGCTCGGTGTAGTTCTCGAAGTACCAGCTGTTGCGCAGGACGACGTACGCGATCCCGGAGGCGGCGAGCGCCTCCTCGGTGGCCTTGTGCTCGGGGGCCAGCGGGCTCGGGCTGGAGTCCGCGCGCAGCAGGGAGGTGTAGACGATGCGCTGCACCCCGGCCGTCTTCGCGGCCTCGATCACGTTGGTGTGCTGGGCGACGCGCTGGCCGACCTCGCTGCCGGAGACGAGCAGCAGACGGTCGACGCCGGCGAGCGCGGCGGGCAGGGTGGCGGGGTCGGAGTAGTCGCCGGTGCGGACGACGACGCCGCGCTCGGCGAGGTCGGCGACCTTGGCGGGGGTGCGGACGACGGCGACGACGTCGGGCGCGGCGACGCCGCGGTCGAGGAGGGCCTCGACGGCGAGGCGTCCGAGGTGGCCGCTGGCGGCGGTGACGGCGTACGTGGTCATGGGGTCTCCTCGGAGGTGAGCACTGCGTGGTCGAAAGCACTAACGAATCCACAGTGCCACATGTTCCCGCGGTACCCTGTCCCCATGGACAGCGACTCGCCCCCGCAGGACCTGGTCGCCGACGTCTTCGCCCGCGACTGCACCTCCCGCGCGGCGTTCGAGGACGTCACCTCCAAGTGGGCCTCGCTCGTCCTGCTCGCCCTGGGGGAGGGCGCGATCCGCTTCAACGCGTTGCGGCGCAGGGTGGAAGGGGTCAGCGAGAAGATGCTCGCCCAGACCCTGCAGACCCTCGAGCGCGACGGCATGGTCCTGCGCGAGGTGGTGACCGCCATCCCGCCGCGCGTGGAGTACGAGCTCACCCCGCTCGGGGTCCGGGTGTCCGGGCAGCTGCAGGGGCTCGCGGAACTGCTCGAGGCGTCGGTGCCGCAGGTGCAGACCGCCCGGCAGGCGTACGCCGACCGCTGAGGCGCACCGGGGAACGGGCCCCGCACGGTGCCCGTTGGCCGGACGTGGAACCGCTCCGGCTCGCCCGTGCCCTCGCCGTCGTCGACATCGCCGCGGCCGGGGCCGCCACCGGGCTCGCGCAGTGGGCGTACGACCTGCCCACCCGGCGCCGGCGGCTCGCCGCCCAGGTCGGGCTGGGTCTGGTGTTCGGCGGTGCCGTCGCCGCCTCGGACGCGGTGTGGCGCCGGGCCACCGCCGACCGCGCCCGGCCGGTGGACCCCGACGTCGTCCCCGCGCACGAGACGGCCCTCGCCCTGCGGCACCTGGGGCTGTCGGCCGCCGGGATCCCCGTGTGGGTCCTGGGCCGGGGTCTGCCCGAGCGGATGCGCCGGCGCGGCCTCACCCGGCCGAACCGCCTCCTGGCGCTGCCGGTCGCACTGGGCTGGGCCGCGGCCGCCGCGCCCGTCGAGTGGGCCCACGCCCGCGACCGGGCCGCCGCCCTGGACCTCTGAACGACCTCTGAGCCACCTCTGGGCGTGGTGGGGTGACCGGTCCTCGTCAGGGCCGTCGCCACGCCTCCTCGCTCAGGTGCGAACCGGCCATCGGCCCCATCTGCAGCATCCCGCCGTCCACCGCGTACGACGACCCCGTCACGTACGACGCCTGCGCCGAGCACAGGAAACCCACCAGCGCCGCGACCTCCCGCGCGTCGCCCGGGCGGCCCAGCGGGACCCCCGGACGGTGCTCGGTGTGCGGATCGGTGTCCTCCTGCCCCGTCATGGGCGTGGCGATCTCCCCGGGGGCCACCGCGTTGACCGTGATGCCGTGCTCGGCCAGCTCGATCGCCGCGGTGCGCGTCAGCAGCCCCAGCCCGCCCTTGGCCGCGCAGTACGGCGCCGCCCCGACCCGGGGCTGGTGCTCGTGGACGCTGGTGACGTTGACGACGCGCCCGCCGCGGCCGGCCGCCACCATCCGGCGGGCCGCGCGCTGCAGGAAGAGGAAGGCCGCGTCGAGGTCCACGGACAGCACCTCGCGCCAGTCCTCGAACGACAGGTCCAGCAGCAGCGTCGAGGTACCGGTGCCGGCGTCGTTGACCAGCACCTCCACCCCGCCCAGCTCCTCGGCCAGGGAGTCCACGACGTCGGCCGCCGCCGGCAGGTCGCGCAGGTCCACGTGCCGCAGCGCCGCGCGACGGCCCAGCGCCTCCACCTCGCGCACCGTCGCCCGTCCGGCGGCCTCGTCGCGGAACCAGGTGAGGCCGACGTCGTGGCCGCGGCGGGCCAGTTCGACGGCCACGGCCCGGCCGATGCCGGACTCGGCCCCGGTGACCAGGGCCGGGCCGGGGCGGCCGGTGGGGGAGGAGGAGCGCAGGTCGCGGAACGGGGTGTCGGCTGTCGTCTCGGTCATGCCGTCCCCGTACCCCCCTCCGGGGCCCGCCACGCGCAGCGCTCCCGGTCCGGCTGCGCGAAGATCGTCGTGATGTCCAACAGGAAACGCCGTCCCGAGCCCGGGCCCGCGCGCCCCCCGCACCGCCGGCGCGCCCGCTGGAGCGCCCGGTGGGACGCCGCCACCGCCCGCCCGGCCGGGCGGTTCCTGCGCCGCCACCTCCTGCCCTGGATCGCCGTCCTCGTCGTCGGCGGCGCCGGGGCGGCCGTCGGGTTCGCGCTGGCCCCCGGGTCCACCACCTACGTCGGGCCCCTGCAGACCGAGGTCCGTGTCCGGCCCAGCCTGACCCCGGGCGTCGAGGTCGACCTCCCGCCCATCGGCAAGGTCCAGTTCGACACCCACCGCGCCCCGGTCGTCGTCACGGCCAACATCCGCAGCGTCGACGTCGACGCCGCCGCTCGGCTGGTGCGCTCGCCGCAGCAGCTGCTGGCCCTGGAGCTGACCGCCGCCGACACCGTGCGGGCCGCCACCGTCCGCGCTGCGGCCTACAGCCTCGGCTGCGGGGCGGCCGGGGCGCTGCTGGCCTCCGTCGTCGTCTTCCGCGGCCGCCGCCGCACGCTGCAGACCGGGGCGGGGCTGCTCGTCGTCGTCGTCGCCACCGGCAGCGGGGCGTGGGCGACGTTCGACCCCGCCGCGCTGCGCCAGCCCCGCTTCACCGGACTGCTGTCCCGCGCGCCCTACCTCGTCTCCACCACCCAGAACGCCCTCGAACGGCTCGAGAGCTACCGCAGCGGCCTGTCCGACATCGTCCGCAGCGTCTCCACCCTGTACGCCGCCGCCGCCAACCTGCCCGTCCTCGGTGACGCCCAGCCGGGCGGCAGCGGGCTCGGCGAGGACGTCACCACCGTCCTGCACGTCTCCGACCTGCACCTGAACCCGCTCGGGTACGACCTGACCGACAACCTCGTCAAGCAGTTCAAGGTGCAGGCCGTGATCGACACCGGCGACACCACCACGTGGGGCACCGTCGCCGAGGCCGGCTTCCTGAACCGCATCAAGACCGTCGGCGTCCCCTACGTCTGGGTCCGCGGCAACCACGACTCCGCCGACACGCAGGCCCAGGTCGCCGCCGAGGGGGCGATCGTCCTGGACGCCGGGGCCACCGCGCAGGTCGCCGGGCTCGTCCTCGCCGGCCAGGGCGACCCCGTCTTCACCCCCGACGGCGAGGGCAAGGTCGCCACCGGTACCGCCGAGCAGACCCAGCAGGCGGCCAACGAGGTCCTCGCCCGGGGCGTCGAGGCCTGGGACGACGCGCACGCCGACGACCCCGTCGACGTCGCCCTCGTCCACGACCCCAGTGGCCTGCAGCCCCTGCTCGGGCGCGTCCCGCTCGTCCTGGCCGGGCACCTGCACAAGCGCTCGGTGAAGCTCGACGCGTCCGGGACGCGGATCATGGTCGAGGGCACCACCGGGGGAGCGGGCATCACCGCGGCCGGGCTCACCCGCCTCGCCGACGGCGACCCGCTGCCGCTGTCGGCGACGCTGCTGTACTTCGGCCGCTCAGGCGAGGACGCCGGCAAGCTGCTGGCCTACGACGAGGTCACGGTCGGCGGGCTCGGGCTGGCCGAGGTCAGCCTCCAGCGCACCGTCCTGACCGACGACGACCGCCCGCCGCTCGTCGTGCCCACCTCCTCGCCCACCTCCTCCACGGGCACGGGCGGTACGGGCGGCACGAGCAGCCCCGCCGGCACGAGCAGCCCCGCCGGCACGAGCAGCCCCGCCGGCACGAGCAGCCCCGCGACCGGGGACCGGTGACTCCACAGGGGTGACGCGGGCCGATCCACCCCCGGCGCTCCCCGCCCCGGCGTACGGTGGGGGCACCATGACGCACTCGCCCGATCCGGACTCCGCCGCCGACCGGGGCCGCCCGGTCCTGCCCGGGGCACGCTCCGTCGCGCCCCTGGCCGACACCGACCTCGCGGAGGAGATCGAGCTCTACACCGACGTCGTGGTCGCGGCCTCCGAGAGCGAGGGCCCCCTGCCCGAGGTCGAGCTCGACCGGGTCCTGGGCGTCGACGGCGCCTGAGCGCCGAGCCGGCCGGGTGGGTGTCGGCCCGCCTGCGGCGACGCCCTAGAGTCGCTGCCCGGGTCGACAGTCTCGACCCGAGGACCGATCCCCGCGGAGCAAGCGTGCGTTTCCGACTGAGACCCCAGGACGACGGCTTCTTCGAGCTCTTCGCCGCCACCGGTGCCATCCTCGTCGAGGCGTGCAGGATCCTCACCGAGGCCATCGGCAGCGACCCCGTCCGGCGGTCCGAGCTGTCCGACGCCATGGAGGAGGTCGAGCACCGCGGCGACGAGTCGTCCCACGCCCTCGTGCGCAAGGTGAACTCCTCCTACCTCACCCCGTTCGACCGCGAGGACGTCTACCAGCTCGGCGCACGCCTGGACGACTGCCTCGACCTCATGCAGAAGGCCCTCGACCGCATGGTCGTCTACCGGGTCGGGGCACTGCCCGACGCCGTCGGCGAACTCGTCCAGGTCCTGTCCCGGCAGGCCGAGCTGACCTCCGAGGCGATGCCGCGGCTGCGTTCCCCCGCCGCGCTGTCGGACTACTGGGTCGAGGTCAACCGCCTGGAGAACCAGGCCGACCAGATCCACCTGCGGCTGCTCGCCGAGATCTTCGCCGGCGGGTACGACGCCGTCGAGATCATCAAGCACAAGGAGATCGTCGACACCCTCGAAGCCGCCGCGGACGCCTTCGAGCTGGTGGCCCAGACCGTGGAGACCATCGCGGTCAAGGGGTCCTGACGCCGGTGGAGCTCCTGCTGGTCCTCGTCGTCATCGCGGTCGCCCTCGCGTTCGACTTCACCAACGGCTTCCACGACGCCGCCAACGCCATCGCCACCTCCGTCTTCACCCGCGCCCTGACCCCGCGCATCGCGCTGAGCATGGCCGCGGTCTGCAACCTGCTCGGCGCCTTCCTCGGCACGGGGGTGGCCACGGTCATCGGGTTCGGCATCGTCGACGTGGGGCTGGGCCACGCGGGTCTGCTCGTCGTGCTCGCGGCGCTGATCGGTGCCATCGGCTGGAACCTCACCACGTGGCGCTTCGGGCTGCCCTCCTCCAGCACCGGCGCCCTGCTGGGCGGTCTGGCCGGGGCGGGCCTGGCCGCCGGGGCCAGGCTGCACTGGGACGTCGTCCTCGTGGCCGTCGTCGTGCCCATGGTCGTGTCCCCGCTGACGGGGGCCGCCCTCGGCTACCTCGCCACGGCCGCCGTCCTGCACGGGGTCCGGGACAAGGCGCCCGGCCCGACGAACCGGCGCTTCCGGATGCTGCAGACCGTCTCCGCGGCCGCCGTGGCGCTCGGCCACGGCCTGCAGGACGCCCAGAAGACGATGGGGGTCATCGTCCTCGCGCTGGTCGCCGGCGGCCTGCAGACCGGCCGCGACATCCCCTGGTGGGTCACGCTGCTGGCGGCGCTGGCGATCAGCGCGGGCACCTACTGCGGGGGCTGGCGCATCATCCGCACCCTGGGCCGGCGCGTCGCCCAGGTCGACCCGGCCCGCGGCTTCGTCGCCGAGACCGTGGCGTCCGTGGTGCTGTACGTGGCGGCGCTGGCGTTCAACGCACCCGTCTCGACCACCCAGGTGATGGCCTCGGCCGTCATGGGCGCCGCCGCCACCAAGCGCCGCTCGGCGGTCCGCTGGCGGGTGGTGCGCTCGATGCTCGTCGCCTGGGTGCTCACGATGCCCGCCGCGGCCGTCCTGGGGGCGCTCGTGTGCCTCGGGCTGCGCTCGTTCCTCTGACCGCGCCGGCGTCCCACCGGGGAACGCGCGGAGCCCCGCCTCCCTCCGCGCGGGGCGGGGGAGGCAGGGCTCGGGTCGGGCGGTGCGGGCGGCTCAGCCGAAGCGGCCCGAGATGTAGTCCTCGGTCGCCTTCTGCGTCGGGTTCGAGAAGATCGTCGCGGTGTCGTCGATCTCGATCAGACGGCCGGGCTTGCCCGTGGCGGCCAGGTTGAAGAAGGCCGTCTTGTCCGAGACGCGCGCGGCCTGCTGCATGTTGTGGGTGACGATGACGATCGTGAAGGAGCTCTTCAGCTCACCGATCAGGTCCTCGATCGCCAGCGTCGAGATCGGGTCCAGCGCCGAGCACGGCTCGTCCATCAGCAGGACCTGCGGCTCCACCGCGATGGCGCGGGCGATGCACAGCCGCTGCTGCTGACCGCCGGACAGGCCGGCGCCGGGCTTGTCGAGCCGGTCCTTGACCTCGTTCCACAGGTTCGCGCCCCGCAGGGACTTCTCCACGGACTCCGCGAGCACCTTGCGGTTGCGGACGCCGTTCAGCCGCATGCCGGCGGCGACGTTGTCGAAGATCGACATCGTCGGGAACGGGTTCGGCCGCTGGAACACCATCCCGACGGTCCGGCGCACGTTCACCGGGTCCATCTTGGAGCTGTACAGGTCGTCGTCGTCGAGCATGACGCTGCCCTCGACGCGCCCCCCGGGGATGACCTCGTGCATGCGGTTCAGCGTCCGCAGGAACGTGGACTTGCCGCAGCCGGAGGGGCCGATGAAGGCCGTCACGGAGCGGGGTTCCACGGTCATCGAGACGTCTTCGACGGCCTTGAAGCTGCCGTAGTAGACGTTGAGGTCCTTGACGTCGATGCGCTTGGCCACGAGCGGGTTCTCCCTTACTTCTTGAGCGAGCTGAAGCGGGCGATGGCCCGACCGGCGATGTTGAGCACCAGCACGATGAGCACCAGTGTGAGGGCGGCGGCCCAGACGCGTTCGACCGCGGGCTCCAGGGCCTGCTGGCGGTCGTTGTTGATCATCAGGGGCAGGGCCGCCATGTTGCCGCCGAACAGGTCGGTGTTGATCGACTGCGAGTAGCCGACCAGGATCAGCAGCGGAGCGGTCTCACCCATGATGCGCGCCAGACCCAGCAGCACGCCCGTGAGGATCCCCGAGAAGGCGGTCGGCAGGACGATCCGCACGATGGTCTTCCACTTCGGCACCCCGAGGGCGTAGGAGGCCTCACGCAGCTCGTTCGGGACGAGCTTGAGCATCTCCTCGGTGGAGCGGACCACGACCGGGACCATCAGCAGGACCAGGGACAGCGAGACGGCGAACCCGGAACGGTCGAAGCCCAGCGTCGTCACCCACAGCGCGTACACGAACAGGGCGGCGACGATGGAGGGCAGCCCGGACAGGATGTCGACGGTGAAGCTCACGACGCGGGCGATGCGGCTCGCGCCGTACTCGACGAGCAGGATGGCGCTCATGATGCCCAGCGGCACGGCGATGACCGCGGTGGCCAGCGCCTGCAGCAACGTGCCGACGATGGCGTGGTAGGCCCCGCCGCCGACGATGCGCGGGGTGATGCCGCGCTGGGAGTTCAGCCACCAGGTCGAGTGGAACAGCAGCCCCGCGCCCTTGTCGATGACCGTCCAGAGGATCCAGACGAGGGGGATCACGGCGATGGCGAAGCACAGCACCATCGCGACGGTGGCGATCGTGTTGCGGACCTTGCGGCCCCCCTGGCCCCGCGAGTCGGCCAGGGCCGCCGGCAGTTCGCGGTCGGGGACGGTGGTGTCGAGGGCGCTCACGCGAAGGCCTTCCGACGGTTGATGATGACGCGGGCGATGGCGTTGACCAGGAAGGTCAGGACGAACAGCACGAGGCCGGCGGCGATGTAGGCGCCCGTGGACTCGGGGTTGTTGAACTCGGCGGCGTTGTTGGCGATCTTCGACGCGAACGTCTCCCCGCCCTGCAGCCAGGAGGCGAAGAACGAGGCCCCCGGCGCGACGCTGGAGACGATGATCGTGATGGCGATGGTCTCACCGAGGGCGCGGCCCAGGCCGAGCATCGCGGCCGAGATGACGCCGGCGCGGCCGAAGGGCAGGACCGAGGTGCGGATCATCTCCCACTTCGTCGCTCCCAGGGCCAGCGCGCCCTCCTTGTGGGCGGCGGGCGTCTGCGCGAACAC
Organism: Kineococcus rhizosphaerae; assembly: GCF_003002055.1. Taxonomy (NCBI): domain Bacteria; kingdom Bacillati; phylum Actinomycetota; class Actinomycetes; order Kineosporiales; family Kineosporiaceae; genus Kineococcus; species Kineococcus rhizosphaerae. Next base: position 92,944 of record NZ_PVZF01000014.1, on the reverse strand, counting down.
CTCGCGCGACATGGCGGTGATGATCGGCAGGACCATGACCGCCAGGACGACGCCGGCGATGAACACGGTCCCGGTGCTGACCGGGCCGCCGAACAGGGGGAACCAGCCCAGCACGTCGTTCAGCCACGTCTGCAGGCCGGTCAGGTGGGGGGCGAAGACCTGGATGCCCCACAGGCCGTAGACGATCGAGGGGATCGCGGCGAGCAGGTCGATGACGCTGGCGGCCGGGCGGGCCAGCCACTTCGGCGCGTACTGGGTGAGGAACAGGGCGTTCCCGATCCCCAGGGGCACCGCGATGACCATGGCGATCAGCGAGATCGAGACGGTCGTCCACAGGATCTGCAGGATGCCGAACCGCAGGTCGCCGGGGTTGGCCGACCACTCGGTGGACGTGAGGAAGTTGACCTTGTCGTCGAGCACGGACGGCACCGCGCTGAGCGCGAGGAAGACCCCCGTGAAGACGACGATGGCGATGACGACGACACCGGCGAGACCGGCACCCCCGCCGAAGAGTGCGTCACCGAGCCGGCGCGTGCCCCGGGCCTTGTCGCCCGAGGGGCCGGGGCCCTGCTCGACGGCCGAGCGGCCGGTGATCGAAGACATCGTGCTCCTGGACTGTGCTGGGGGGTGTGCTGGGGGACGGACGGAGGGCGGGCACCGGACGTCCGGTGCCCGCCCCCAGTGGCGTGCGTCAGGCGATCGCCGCGATGGCGGTGCGCACCTTCTCGGAGACCTCGGCGGGCAGCGGGGCGTACCCGATGTCGGCCAGACCCTTCTGAGTGTCGTCCTCGGCGTAGTAGGTGAGGAAGGACTTCAGCAGGGCGGTCTTCTCGGCGTCCAGGCCCTTGGAGCAGACGATCTCGTAGGTGACCAGGACGATCGGGTAGGCCCCGGCCTCCTTGGTCGCGTAGTCGATCTTCAGGGAGAGGTCGTTGCCGGTGCCGACCTGGGTGGCGGTGGCGACGGTCTTGCCGGCGGACTCGCCGGTCAGCTCGACGGCCCCGGAGCCGTTGTCGATCTGCGCGACGGACAGCTTGTTGTCCTGGGCGTAGGACCACTCGACGTAGGTGATCGACCCGGACGCGCCGGCGACCGCTTGCGCGACACCGGCGGAGCCCTCGCGGCCCTCGCCCTTGCCGGCCCACTCCTGGTTGCCCTCGGCGGTCCAGGCGTCGGGGGCCGTGGCGTGCAGGTACTTGGTGAAGTTCTCGGTGGTGCCGGAGGTGCCGGTGCGGAAGAACACGCTGATGGCGGTGCTCGGCAGCTTCGCGTCCGGGTTCAGCGCCTTGATGGCTGCGTCGTCCCACGTGGTGATCTGACCGGAGAAGATCTTCGCGGCGACCTCGCCGTTGAGCACGAGGTCCTTGACGCCGTCGACGTTGTAGGCGATGGCGATGGGGCCGGCGACCATCGGCAGGTCCCACGCGTCGTTGCCCTGGCAGCGGGCCTTCGCGGCGGCCTGCTCCTCGGGCTTGAGGGCGGCGTCGGAGCCGGCCCAGTCGGCCTGGCCGGAGGTGAACTGCTTGCGGCCCGAGCCGGAGCCCGTCGCGTTGTAGTTGATGGTCGCGCCGCTGCACTGGGCCTGGTAACCCTGCTGGATCACCTGGTCGATGGCGTTCTTCTGCGCGCTGGAACCCTCGCCGTTCAGGGTGCCGGTCTTGCAGTCGATGGCCGACGTCGAGGCCGAGGCCGACGAGGAACCGCCGCTGCCCGAGCCGGTGGTCGTGTTGTCGTCGGAGCCGCAGCCGGCGAGGGCGAGGACACCGACCGCGGCGATGCCGAACAGGCGGGTGGACTTCCAGAACGTCACTTCGGTCCCTTTCGAGGATCGTCGGCCGGAGCACCGGCCACAGCGGCGACCGGGCGCAACGCTCCGGTCGATGTGGACGGTAGGAGGGCGAGGTGACGGGGTTGCTCGTCGCGGGTGAACGAGGGGTGAACCCGGCGGGGCCGATCGTCGACCGATCACGGGACGGGCCGTGACGACCAGGTGAACGGGTGAACGGGGTGACGCTGAGTGACGACTTTCCCCGCCCGGGTCAGGTCAGGACGCGGGGCGGGGTCAGAAGCTGTGGCGCTCGACGGCGACGAGCCGGGCCCCTGCCCCGGAACCGGTGACGTGCCCCACGACGAGCGCCGCCTTGTCGAGCTTGGCGCCCACCCTGCGCCGCACGCCCGCACGGTCCGAGCGCTCGGCCAGGACCGCCTGCAGCGCAGGCAGGACCGGGCCGTGCGAGCACACGACCACGGCCCGGCCCGCGTCCAGCAGAGCCCGCACGACGTCCGTCGCGGCGTCGGCGTCGGCCCGGAACGCGTCCTCGGTCAGGGCCGGTTCCTCCTCGACGGGCAACCCGGTGAGCTCGGCCGCCGGCAGCACGGTCTGCACGCAGCGTGCCCACGGCGAGGTCACGAGGGCGCGCACGTCGAAGCACCCGAGCAGGGGGGCGAGGTCGCGCGACTGGGCGTGACCGGCCTCCAGCAGCGGGCGCACCGCCTCGCCCCCGGACCAGTCCGAGCGCTTCACCGCCCGCGCGTGCCGCAGCACCACCAGCGGCCAGGTGGGGATGGGCAGCTCGCCGCCGGGCAGGGCCGCGTCCAGGGTCTGCACGTCGGCCGGGTAGCTCAGCCGGTCCCGGGCCGCGTCGAGGGTGAACCAGCCCGTCCCGGTGATCTCGCCCGGGTCCGCGGGTTCGAAGACCTCCGGGTCGGCCGGCCCCGCCGGGTGCGCGAGCCAGTACCGCACGCGCTTGCGCAGCCCGCCGGCGATCTCGTAGCGCTGCTCGGGCAGCGGGACGCCCAGGTGGACCCGGACCCCCGTCTCCTCGGCCGTCTCGCGCACGGCCGCGACCGCGGGGTGCTCCCACCCGTCGTCGAGGCGGTCGAGCTTGCCCTTGGGCCACGACCAGTCCGCGGTGCGGGTGGCCGTGGTGGGCCGGTGGACGAGCAGCACCTCCGGCCCCTGCTCCCCGGCCCGGACGACGACGCAGCCGGCGGCCTCGACGTCCACCCGCCGGCTCAACGGCGGCGGCGGGCGGTGGGACGACGGCCGGGTCGCGTCGCGATGATGTGCTCCTGCAGGTCCCGCAGCGGCTTGCCGTCCGCGTCGAGGTGGTGGCGCGTCCAGTTCCCCCCGGCGTCGAGGTGGAACGAGCTCGTCGTGTCGGCCATGCAGTCGTCCAGCAGGGCCGAGACCTCCCGCACGTGCCGGGGGTCGGTCAGCCGGACCACGGCCTCGACGCGACGGTCGAGGTTGCGGTGCATCATGTCGGCGCTGCCGATCATGACCACCGGGTCCCCGCCGGCGGCGAACCAGAACAACCGGCTGTGCTCCAGGAAGCGGCCCAGGATGCTGCGGACGCGGATGTTCTCGCTCAGCCCGGGCACGCCCGGCCGCAGGGCGCAGATGCCGCGCACGACGACGTCGACGGGCACCCCCGCGTTCGAGGCGCGGTACAGGGCGTCGATGACGGCCTCGTCCACGATCGAGTTCACCTTGATGCGCACCCCGGCGGGCAGGCCCTGCCTGGCGTTGTCGATCTCGCGGTCGATGCGGTCGATCAGCCCCGTGCGCAGCGAGCGCGGCGCCACCAGCAGCCGCTTGTACGCGGTCTTCGGGGCGTACCCGGACAGCTGGTTGAACAGCCGCGTCAGGTCCTCGCCGACCTGCGGGTCGTCGGTGAGCAGACCCATGTCCTCGTACAGCCGGGCCGTCTTGGGGTTGTAGTTGCCGGTGCCGACGTGGCAGTAGCGGCGCAGGCCGCCGGACTCCTGGCGCACCACCAGGCTCAGCTTGGCGTGCGTCTTCAGGCCCACCAGGCCGTACACGACGTGCACGCCGGCCTGCTCCAGCTTGCGGGCCCACGTGATGTTGGCCTGCTCGTCGAAGCGCGCCTTGATCTCGACCAGGGCCAGGACCTGCTTGCCGGCCTCGGCGGCGTCGATGAGGGCGTCGACGATGGGGGAGTCGCCCGAGGTGCGGTACAGCGTCTGCTTGATGGCCAGGACCTTCGGGTCCGCCGCGGCCTGCTCCAGGAACGCCTGCACGCTCGTGGAGAAGGAGTCGTAGGGGTGGTGCAGCAGCACGTCGCGGTTGCGGATGGCGGCGAACACGTCCGACGGCTTGGCCGTCTCGGCGCCGTCGGTGAGGTCGCGGTGGGTGCGGGCCACGAACTTCGGGAACTTCAGCTCCGGGCGGTCCAGGTCGGCGATGTCGCCCAGCCCGCGCAGGTCCAGCGGCTCGGGCAGCTCGTAGACCTCCTTCTCGTGCACGCCGAGCTCGCGCACGAGCAGCTCGCGGACCTCGGGGGCGATGTCGGAGGCGACCTCGAGGCGGACGGCCGGGCCGAACCGGCGGCGCAGCAGCTCCTTCTCCAGGGCCTGCAGGAGGTTCTCGGCGTCGTCCTCCTCGACCTCGAGGTCCTCGTTGCGCGTCACGCGGAACGTGTGGTGCTGCACGACCTCCATGCCCGGGAACAGCTGGTCCAGGTGCACGGCGATGACGTCCTCGAGGGGGACGAACCGCGCGCCCTGCCCGTCGGCCTCGACCGTGACGAACCGCGGCAGCAGCGGCGGCACCTTCACCCGCGCGAAGTGCTCCTTGTCCGTCGTCGGGTTGCGCACGACGACGGCCAGGTTCAGCGACAGGCCCGAGATGTAGGGGAACGGGTGGGCCGGGTCCACCGCCAGCGGCGTCAGGACGGGGAACACCTGGTCGCGGAAGAAGCCGTGCAGGCGGACCTGCTCGCCCTGGCTCAGCTCGTCCCAGCGCACGATGGTGATGCCGGCCTCGGCCAGGGCCGGGCGCACCCCCTCCAGGAAGGCCGCGGCGTGCCGCTCGGTCAGCTCGTGGGCGCGCAGGCCGATGGCGTCGAGGACCTCGCGCGGTTCCAGGCCGCTGGCGGCGGTGACGGCCAGCCCGGTCGCGATGCGGCGCTTGAGCCCGGCGACGCGGACCATGAAGAACTCGTCGAGGTTGTTCGCGAAGATCGACAGGAACCGGGCCCGTTCGAGCAGGTGGACCTCGGGGTCCTCGGCGAACTCCAGGACGCGCTCGTTGAAGGCCAGCCAGGACAGCTCGCGGTCGGCGAAGCGGTCCTCGGGCAGTTCGACGGTCTCCTCGACCGGGTTCACAGCGGGGAGGGGCGTGGTGGCCGTCATGCCGGTCAGTCTGCCACCGGGCCCGGCGCCCCCGCAGAGCCGGGAGGACGGGGCGGCACGAACGTCCGGTGAACGCTTCAGCCGGCGGGGCGGGCGTACTGCACGTCGACGGCTGCGCGCTCGAACCCCAGGCGCGCGTACAGCTTCACGGCCGGCACGTTGTCGCCGTCGACGTACAGGTCGACGGTGTCCACCGCGGACGCGGCGGCCACCGCGCGCAGGCCCCGCACCAGCAGCGCCCGCCCCAGCCCGGCGCCCGAACGGCCGGGGGCGACGCCCAGCACGTACAGCTCGCCGTGCCCGTCCTCGACCTTCATCCAGCAGGAGGCGACCAGGCCGTCCGCGTCCTGGGCCAGGAGCAGCAGGGAGGGGTCGAACCAGGCCTCGGTGAACCGGGCCCGCAGGTCCTCGACCGTCCACCGGCCCTGCTCGGGGTGGGTGGCGAACGCGGCCGCGTTCAGCGCGACCCACGCGTCGTCGTCGGCGCCCGGCTCGAAGGGGCGGACGGTGAGGCCCGCGGGCAGGTCGGGCACCTCCAGGTCGAGCAGCCCGGCCGCGGGGCGTTCCAGCCGCAGCAGCTCGCGCACCCGCGCCCAGCCCCGCCGCGCGGCCAGCGCGCGGGCCCCGGGGGTGTCGCCATGCGACCACAACCGCACCGCGCGCCCGCCCGCGAGGGCCTCGACCTCGGCGGCCAGCGACGTGCCGGTCCCGCGGCGGCGGTGCCCGGGGTGGACCAGCAGCTCGCCCTCCAGGCCGTCGCCGGCGGGGACGAGCTGGGCGTAGCCGGTCAGCACGTCGCCGGTGCGGCGCAGCAGGTGCGTCACGTCCGGGCCGTCGAGCTCGGCCAGGCGCAGGACCGCGTCCTCCGACAGCGCGGTCGCGTCGTCGGCGCGGGAGGCGGCGGCGGCGAGCGCCAGGACGGCCTCGCGCGTGCCCGCGTCCAGCCCGGGGTCCAGGCTCACGGGCGCGGCCGGGTGGGGTCGTCGGCGGCGGCCAGGCCGGGGTCGACGTCCGCGCCCAGCTCGAGCTCGTCGTCGAGGTCCCGGCCGGAGGACACGAAGCGGTAGCCCACGTTGCGCACCGTGCCGATGGCGTTCTCGTGCTCGGCGCCCAGCTTGGCCCGCAACCGGCGGACGTGGACGTCGACCGTGCGGGTGCCGCCGAAGTAGTCGTACCCCCAGACCTCCTGCAGCAGCTGCGCGCGCGTGAAGACGCGGCCGGGGTGCTGGGCCAGGTGCTTGAGGAGCTCGAACTCCTTGTAGGTCAGGTCGAGCTGGCGCCCGCGCACCCGGGCGGAGTAGGCGGCCTCGTCGATGACGACGTCGCCGGCGCGGATCTCGGTCTGCCCACCCGCCTCGGCGTCCTCGACCGGGCGGCGCAACCGGCCCGCGGCCAGCCGCAGCCGGGCGTCCAGCTCCGCGGGCCCGCACGTGTCGAGCAGGACGTCGTCGGCGCCCCAGTCGGCGGCCACCGCGGCCATCCCGCCCTCGGTGACCACCAGCAGCAGGGGCTGGGACAACCCCGTCGTCCGCAGCAGCCGGCACAGGGACCGGGCCGCGGCGAGCTCGCGCCGGCCGTCGACCAGGACGGCGTCGGACAGGGGTTCGTCGACGAGCACGGACGCCTCGGCGGGCAGGACGCGCACGCTGTGCGGGAGCAGGCCGAGGGCCGGCAGCACCTCCGTGGAAGGAGCCAGTGCGTTCGTCAACACGAGGATCTGGGCCACCCGCGCTCCTGTCCTCCGTCCGCACGCGCCGTCCGCCCGGGCCTCGCCGGGACCGGTGCGGTCCCACGGTCGAGCTGCCTGAGTGGTGTGCAGGATAACGGTGCCCACCCTACGCGTGTCGCCGAACCGGACGGACGCCGGACGGGACCACCCCGGCCGGGGTCCGCGCCCTCTGCGAGGATCGGGCGGTGAGCACGAGCCGGCAGGACCCGGGGCCGACGTCCCGGGGGCCGATGTCCCAGGGACCGACGTGAGCGCGTCGGCCACCGCGACGACCACCTTCGCGCTGGCGGTCCTGCTCGGGCTGGCCTCCTTCGGCCAGCTCGGGGTGCTGGCCGTGGCGGTCGTGCTCGTCGGGGCCCTCGTCGCCGCCGGCTGGCCCGAGCTGCTCGACCTGCCCGCCCGCCGCGGCACCACCGTCCTCGTCGCGCTGGTCGCGGTGGCCGCCGCCGCCACCGCCACGGGAGCCGTCGTGCGCGCCCACGACCGGGGGACCCAGATGTCGGGCGTCCTGGGCTGGTTGCCGTCCGTCGCCACCCTGTCCCTGCTCGCGGCGTTCGCCCACCAGCTGCTGCGCCGCGACGGCCGGCCCCGCCTCGTCGAGTCCGTCACGGCCGCCGTGACGGCGCAGGCCGTCGTCGTGCTCGGCGCGGCCTGGATCGCGGTGCCCTCCACCTACGCCGGCGCCACGCTGACCCCCGTGGTCCTGACCGCCGTCGTGGCGACCAGCGCCGTCTCGGCCACGACCTGGCCGCTGCGCGTGGCCGGGCCCGTCAACCTCGTCGTCGGCGGGGCCGCGGGCTGGTTCGCCGCCACCGTGGCCCTGCTGCTGGGCGCGGGCACCGGCGACGTGGTCTCGCAGGGTCGCTGGGCCGTGTCCGGGATCGTCGCGGGGGTCGGGGCGGGGCTGCTGGTCTCGGCGTGGCGCGGGCTGACGTCGCGGTTGCCGGCGGCGCGCACCGTGCCGGCGGCGCTCGCGGTGGCCGCCGTGCCCGTGGCCCTCGCCGGCGGCGGCGCCTACCTCGTGGGCCGGCTCGTCCTGCTCTGAGGTCCTGCTCCGAGGTCCTGCCCCGAGGTCCTGTCGGGTCCTGCCGCGGGCCTGCGGGCCGGGTCGTGAGCCTGCCCACGTCGGCACGTCCGGCGCGACCGGCGCCGGTAGGCTCGCCGGGTGCACCCTCTCGAAGTCTTCTTCCTGGTTCTGCTGATCGTGGTGAGCATCGTCATCGCGTGGTTCGCCGGGTACGTCGTCTACCGGCTCTTCCAGGGACAGCGCTGACCCGTGGCCGTCCCCCTGCGCACCGACACCCCGCTGACCCTCGTCCCGCTGTCGTGGCTCCTGGGCCGCTGGGAGGGCGCCGGCGTCCTCGGGCACCCGGCCCGCGGTGAGACCGACACCCGCTTCGGGCAGGTCGTCGAGTTCGGCCACGACGGCCGCGACTTCCTCAGCTACACCTCCACGACCTGGGCGCTGGACGAGGCCGGGAACACCACCGACCCCCTCGACGTCGAGACGGGGTTCTGGCGCCCCCAGCCCGTGGACCTGGACGCCCCCGCGCCCGCCGACGGGCCCCGCCCCGTCGAGCTCGAGGTCCTGCTGACCCACCCCACGGGCGTCGTCGAGATCCTCGTCGGCACCGCCCGCGGCCCGCGCATCGACCTGTCCACCGACGTCGTGGCCCGCACCACCACGGCGCACGAGTACACCGCGGGCACGCGGATGTACGGCCTCGTCGAGGGCGACCTGCTGTGGGCGACCGACGTGACGCTGGCCGGGCACCCGATGCGCAGCTACGCCTCGGCGCGGCTCAAGCGCGTCGACTGAGCACCCCCCCAGACGTGGCCACCTCCGACCTCGGGGACGTGCTGCACGCCCGCGGCCTGCGCTCGACGCCGCAGCGGCGGCGCATCCTCGAGGCCGTCCGCGAGCTCGGGCACGCCAGCGCCGAGGACGTCGCGGAACACCTGGGCGCCGGCGACGGTTCGCCACGGGTGGACCCCTCGACCGTCTACCGGGCGCTGGCGGTCCTCGAGGAGGTCGGGTTCGTCGCCCGCACCCAGCTGGACCGCAAGGTGCCCTCGTTCCACGCCGTCGAGCACGGCGGGCACCTGCACCTGGTCTGCGACGGGTGCGGCGCGGTGGCCGAGGCCGATCCGGGGCCGGCCCGGGAGATGGCCGCGGAGATCCTGTCCAGCGACGACTTCGTCGTGGACACCGGGCACCTGGCCCTGCGGGGCCGGTGCGCCCGGTGCCGCGACCGGTAGGAGGCCCGACGTGAGCGCGTCGACCGTTCAGCACCGTTCCCCCCTGCTCGACGCCCCCGGGGCCGTCGCCGCCGAGGGCCCCGACGCCGGGGTCGCGTGGCACTACGGGGACCCGCACGGCGAGCAGCGCGCCCTGGTGCGCGGCGAGGCCGTGGTGGACCTGTCCCACCGCGGGGTCCTGCGCCTCAGCGGGCCCGACCGGCTCTCCTGGCTGCACAGCATCACCAGCCAGGCCCTCACGGGCCTGGCGCCGGGGACCTCCACCGAGACGCTGGTGCTCAGCCCGACCGGGCGCGTCGAGCACGCGCTGCACCTCGTCGACGACGGCGAGGCGACGTGGATCACCGTCGAGCCCGGCGCCGTCGACGCGCTGCGGGCCTGGCTGGAGCGCATGAAGTTCATGCTCCGCGTCGAGATCGCCGACGTGGGGCAGGAGTTCGCCGTCCTGGGGGAGCCGAGCCGCTCCGACGTCAGCTCGCACGGGCCGGTGTGGGTCGACCCCTGGCCCGGCGCGACCCCGGCGAACGAGGGCGGCTCGGCCGACACCGCGAGCTACAGCGCGGTGTCCACCCTCGAGCACCCCGGGGCCGAGCGTCCCTGGCGCGAGGTGGTCGTCCCGCGGGCCGGGCTCGTCGCCGCCGTCGACGGCCGCCGGCTGGCCGGCACCTGGGCGAGCGAGGCCCTGCGCGTGGAGGCCTGGCGCCCGCGGCTGGGGCTGGAGACCGACGAGCGGTCCATCCCGCACGAGCTCGACTGGCTGCGCACCGCCGTCCACCTGCACAAGGGCTGCTACCGGGGCCAGGAGACGGTCGCCAAGGTGCACAACCTCGGGCGCCCGCCGCGCCGGCTCGTGCAGCTGCACCTCGACGGGTCCTCGCACGACCTGCCCGCCCACGGCGACGACGTCGTCCTGGCGGACAAGGTGGTCGGCCGCGTGACGACGGCCGCGCGCCACCACGAGCTGGGGCCGGTCGCCCTGGCCGTCGTCAAGCGCTCCCTGCCCGTCGACGCGCAGCTGCACGTCGTGGCCGGATCGGGCACCGAGGGGGCCGAGCAGCGCCGGATCGCCGCGGCCCAGGAGGTCGTCGTCGCTCCGTGACGGCCCCCTGACGCGACCGCGTCCGCTGGGTCATACTCTGGCGAACGCACGCATCGTGACCACACACGTGCGGGGAGTCGCCATCGAGTCGGGGGAGACCGTCATGGACGAGCAGGTCAGCGGGTACCAGGCGGGCGGACGACGCGCCCTCGACAAGGTCCTCGCCCCCGACTTCCTCGACGGGTTGCGCGACATGGACCTGGAGACCCTGCGCGAGCACCGCACCGTCGCCGAGCAGGAGGAGGCGGACCTGTCCTACGCGCGCCGCCTCATCCAGGGCCGCCTCGACCTGCTGGGCGCCGAGGAGGAACGCCGCGCGGGCGCCGACGGCGCCACCGACGTCCGCCACGCCCGCAGCGACGCCGAGCTCGTCGCCAAGCTCACCGACGTCCTGGCCGACCCCCGACGCACCGACCACGGCATGGGGCGGTTCACCTCCGTCGAGCCCTCCCGCGTCGGCGAGCACCGCCGCCGGGCCGAGCTCGCCGTCGCCGACCCGCACCTGTCCGACCTGACGGCCATGGACGCCGCGCAGCTGCAGGCCGCGCGCGACCGGCTCGTCGGTCTCGAGCACGAGCTGTCCGCCGACCGGCACCGCGTCCAGGAGGCCATGGACGCGTGCACCGACGAGATCACCCGGCGGTACCGGGACGGGGTCGTCTCCGTCGAGGACGCGCTGCGCTCCGCGCGCTGAGCGGGGCCCTCAGGCCGGCCTGGCCTCCACCGGCTTGGCCTCCCCCGCCCGCGCCTCGGCGCGGTACCGGCCCGGGGGCCGGCCGTGGGCCCGGGTGAAGGCCCGCGTGAAGGCGGGCACGGAGGCGTAGCCGACGTCCGGGGCGATCGACTCCACCGGCTCGCGCCCCCGCCGCAGCCGCACCGCGGCCAGGTCCATGCGCCACGTCGTCAGGTAGGCCGCGGGGGTCTGGCCGATGACCGCGGGGAAGCGCCGGGCCAGCGTCGCCCGCGAGACCGAGGTCGCCGCGGCCAGGGACGACGTCGTCCAGGCCCGGGCGGGGTCGGCGTGCAGCTGCTCGAGGGCCCGGCCCACCACCGGGTCCTGGGTCATCGCCAGCCAGGTCCCCCGGCAGGTGGCCGGGCGCGAGGCCAGCCAGGCGCGCAGCAGCTGCACCAGGACCACGTCGACGAGGCTGTTCAGGACCGCGGCGGACGCGATCTGCGGGTCCCGCAGCTCGTGGTCGAGCATCCGCACGGTGGCGTCGAGGCCGGCCGACCCCGCGCCGGCCGCGACGTGGACCAGGTCGGGCAGGCCCTGCACCACCTGGGTCAGGGCCGTCCTGTCGCAGGTGTAGGCGAGGGTCAGGACGTGCGTCGTGGCCGGCGCGGACCCCAGCGTCAGGACCTCGCCCGTGCGGGCGCGGCGCGTCGCCGCGGCGCGGTCGCAGCCCACGCCCGGGGTGCCGGGGGCGTCGCCCAGCGCGTGGGGGACGCCGCCGACCAGGACGACGTCGCCGGCGCTCAGCTCCACCGGCGGGCGGGCGGGCACCGTCAGCCACGCGCGGCCGGCGGTGACCGCGTGCAGCACGGCCTCGCCCGGGCCGCCGTCCACGGCCGTCGCCCAGGTGCCGCCGGCGGCGACGCGGTTGCCCAGGGTGCCCCGCACGCCGGAGACGGCCAGGACGTCGCTCAGGGGGTCCACGGCCTCACCTCACCACGTGTGAGACGAACGGGCAAGAAGATGAGCCGATCGAGCATCGATCAACGCACGGGAGCTGCCTACGGTCGGAGCATGAGACTGAACGGAAGCACCGCACTGGTCACCGGCTCCAACCGCGGCATCGGTCACGCGTTCGCGACCGAGCTCGTGCGCCGCGGCGCCAAGGTCTACGCCACCGCCCGGCGCCCCGAGCTCGTCGACGTCCCCGGGGCCGAGGTGCTGCGCCTCGACACCGCCGACCAGGCCTCGGTGGAGGCGGCCGCCGAGGCTGCCGCCGACGTCGACCTGCTCGTCAACAACGCGGCCTCCACCGCCGGCGGCAACCTCGTCGACGGGGACCTGCGAGCCATCCGCGACGTGCTGGACTCCAACTTCCACGGGACCCTGGCCGTGGTCCGGGCCTTCGCCCCGGTCCTGGCCCGCAACGGCGGCGGCGCGATCCTCAACGTCCTGTCGGTCGCGGCGTGGGCCACGGTCGAGGGCAACACCGCGTACGCGGCGGCCAAGTCCGCGCAGTGGGGCCTGACCAACGGGATCCGGCTGGAGCTGGCCGGGCAGGGCACGCAGGTCACGGCGCTGGTGCCGGGGATGACGGCCACCGAGCCCATGAAGGCGTTCGTACGCGAGTTCGGGCTGGACCTGCCCGAGGGGGCGATGAACGACCCCGCCGAGCTCGTGCGGCTGGCGCTGGATGGCGTGGAGGCCGGTCAGGACGAGGTCCTCGACCGCTACGGGGTGCAGGCCAAGGAGCTCCTGTCCGGCCCGCCGCGGGCCTTCGACCTCAGCGGCACCGTCGGCTGAACCCGGGTGGACCCCGCTGAACCCTGAGGCGCGGGTGCTCAGGCCGGGGCGTGCTGCAGCAGGACGCGCAGGGACTGCGCGAGCTGCTGCTGCTGGTGGGGGCCGAGCGCGGCGGCGAAGGCGCCCTCGGCCTCAAGGATCCGCGGGAGCAGGCGGTCGACGAGCTCGGTGCCGGTGGCGGTCAGGGACAGCCGGGTCACGCGGCCGTCGCGCTCGTCGGGGGTGCGCTCGAGGTGGCCGACGGCCGTGAGGTGGTCGAGGCGCTTGGTCGTCGCGGCGCCCGAGGCCAGGGTCGCGGCGGCGATGCCGGTGGGCGTCAGGGGGGTGCCGCTGCGGCGGACCGCGCTGAGCACGTCGAACTCCGGGCGCGTCAGCCCCTCCGCCTTGACCACCGGGTCCGTGGCGCGCGCCAGGGCCGCGGCGACCAGGCGCAGCCGGCCCGCCACCGCCATGGGGGCCGAGTCGAGGTCGGGGTGGATGTGGGCCCACTCCGCGCGGGCGGCGTCGATCGGGTCGGCGGGAGCGGTGGTCACGGGGGGATCCTACCGCCAGATGTTTCACTGGTGAAACACCTGTTAAGGTTCTCGGGTGAGACTCGCCGTGCACCTGCTCCGCTCCGTCCGCGGGTGGACGCGGATCGCCCCCGGCGCGCACCCCTGGTGGGCCGCCGCCTCGGCGACCGCCGCCCTCGCGCTCCCGCTGGCCGCCACCCTCGCGCTCGGGCGGCCCCTGCTGGCCGCCCCGGCCACCTTCGGGGCGCTCACCGCCCTCTACGGACGCACCGAGACCTACGGGCGCCGCCTGCGCACCCAGGCCTGGACCGGGCTCGGTCTCACCCTCGCCGTCCTGGCCGGCGGGACCGCCGCGGCCCTGCCGCTCACCGGCTGGGCCGACCTGCTCGTGCCCGCCCTCGTCGTGGCCGCCGTGGCGGCCGTCGCGAAGTTCGTCACCGACGCCGCCCGCACCGGACCACCGGCCGGGATCATCCCCGTCTTCGCCGCCGGCACCCTGACCGCCGAACCGCTGCACCCGTCCGACCTGCCCCTGGTCGGGGTCGTCACGCTCGCCTGCGCCGTCCTGGGGATCGCCGTGTCCGGCGCGGCGGTCCTGTGGCGGGCCGACGGCCCCGAGCGCGTCGCCGTCGCCCGGGCCGTGGGAGCCGTCCTGGCCGCGCGGGGTCACGACGCCGCCGCCCGGCACCGCGCCGCGAGCGCCCTGCACGCCGCCTGGACCGTCCTCGGGCCCCGCGCCCGGGGGCCGTGGGCCGGCTGGCTGGCCCACGCCGAGCGCGTCCTGCACGCCCGCGCCGACGACCGCCCGCTGCGCGACCTGCTGCCCGTGCTCGCCGGCCGCGGCCCGCTGCCGGCGGCCCCCGCCGGGCCCGTCCCGGTCCCCGGCCCGTGGCCGCGGCGGCGCGTGTGGACGGCGCTGCGCACCCCCGGGGTCCTGCACGTCCCCGCGCTGCGGGTCGGGATCGCCTGCGGCGCAGCGATCCTGCTCGCCACCGCCTGCGGTCTGGGGCACGTCTACTGGGCGGCCGTCGGCGCCGCGGCCGCGCTGCAGTCCTCCTCCGCGGGGGTCACGACCCAGCGCGCCGTCCAGCGCGGCGCGGGCACGCTCGTCGGGGTCGTGATCGCCGCCGTCCTCGTCCGGCTCGCCACCGACGACGTGCGGCTGTGGGTCCTGGTGGTCGCCTGCATGTTCGCCGTCGAGTTCTGCATGCCCCGCAACTACGCCCTGGGCACCGTGGCGATCACCGGCCTGTCCCTCGTGCTCACCCGGCTCGGCACGTCCGGGGCCGGGGTCGAGCGGCTGGTCGTCGACCGCGTCGCCGACACCGTCCTCGGGGTGCTCGTCGGCGTCGTCGTCGCGGTCGTGGTCCGCAACCGCCACGCCCACCGCGCCCTCGACGACGCACTGGACGGCCTGGGGACGGCCCGGGACGCCCACGTCCTGCGGGCCCGGCTCCTCGCCCTGACCGAGGCGCGCACCCGCCTGGACGACGACGAGTGGCGCGTCCCGTCCCCGCGCGCGGCGCGCGCCCACGAGGACGCCGGCTACCGCCGGTTGGGGGACCTGCTGCGCACCGGTGGGGTCGATCGCGGAACTCCCGGGGCCCCTCGCCCGTAGAGTTCCAGTGTGTTGGACCTGCTGAACAACCTCCAGAACGGCGTGCTGCTCCTGCTCGGAGTCCTGGCGTTCGGTCTGGGGGTGTGGGCGCTCGTCGACTGCCTGCGCCGCCCCGCCGCCGCCTTCGTCGCCGCGGGCAAGCGCACCAAGACCTTCTGGCTGGTCGTCGTGGCCGTGGCCACCGCGATCGGCTTCATCTCCCTGCCGTTCGCCAACCTCGGCCTGCTGGGCATCCTCGCCGTCGTCGGCGCCGCGGTGTACCTCGCCGACGTCCGGCCGGCCGTGCGCCAGTACGGCGGCGGCCCGCGGCGCGGCGACCGCGGCGGCCAGGGCCCCTACGGCCCCTGGTGAGCCTCAGCGGGCGGGCAGCGCGTCCGCCCGCCGGCTCAGGCGCCGGGCCAGGCGCCACGCGCACCGCGCCAGCGTGAGGGCTGCGACGACGAGGGCGGCCGCGGAGACCAGGTCGGCCTCGGTGAACCCCCGGTCGGCGGTCCACGTGTGCAGGATCCGGCCCTCGACGGGCTGGTTCACCCGGGTCCAGATCGCCGCGAGCAGGCCCAGCACGAGCGCCGAGTCCACCCGCGGCCGCACCAGCGCACCCAGCGCGCAGATCCCGACGGCCAGCAGGGTCACGGGGATCACCACGGGCGCGTCCAGGAGGGTGTGCAGCACCCGCCGATCGTACGGTCGCAACCCTGCCGTCAGGTGAGGTTCGGTCCGCGTCCACCACATCACCACCGATCGCCACCACACGTCCATGCGGACGGAGCAGAGGGGAGCCCGTCGTGCGGGCAGTCGTGCAGCGCGTCACGCGCGCCCGGGTCAGCGTCGACGGGACCGTCGTGGGCGCGATCGAGGAGCCGGGACTCGTGGTCCTGCTGGGCGTCACCCACGACGACGGGCCCGCCCAGGTCGAGCTCGTGGCCCGCAAGGTCGCCCAGCTGCGGATCCTGCGCGACGAGCGCGCGGCCGTCGACGTCGGCGCCCCCGTCCTGCTCGTCAGCCAGTTCACGCTCTACGCCGACACCCGCAAGGGCCGGCGCCCGACGTGGAACGCCGCCGCTCCCGGGCCCGTCGCCGAACCCCTCGTCGACGCCGTCGCGCACGCCCTGCGCGGGCACGGGCTGCGGGTGGAGACGGGCCGCTTCGGCGCCGACATGGCCGTCGAGCTCGTCAACGACGGCCCGACGACGATCTGGCTGGAGGCCTGAACCGGGTTCAGACCCGGGTGGAGCTGGCGCGCGCCACGAACCGCCGCGGCTCGGCCACCGACGCCTCGCTCGCCCGGCCCACGAGCACGTCCAGCAGCAGCCGCGCGCTGCGCGCCCCGTCGGCCACGACGTCGCGGTGCAGGGAGCTGATCGCTGGGCTCGCCAGCCGGCACAGGACCGAGTCCTCGCCCGCGACGACGGCGAACTCCCCGGGCACGCGCAGCCCCAGCTCCTCGCGCTCGGCGATCACGGCCGCGGCCATGACGTCGTTGTCGTAGACGACCGCCGTCGGGGGCTGCGGGGCGGCCAGCAGCGCGCGCGTCGCCGCCAGCCCGCCGGAGGAGCTGTAGTCGGCCTCGACGACGGGCTGCACCCGCCCGAACGCCGCCCGGGTGACCTCCTCCCAGGCCACGTCGCGCCGGCGCGTGTGCTGGAACTGGCGCGGACCGCTGACGCGCCCCAGACGCTCGTGGCCCTGCTCGCGCAGGTGCCGCACGACGTCGGTGAACGCCTGCCGCTCGGTCTCCACCGTCAGCGCCAGGTGCCCGCCCGTGGGCAGCCGGTCGTCGATGCCGCCGCGCAGCGCGCACGGGATCCCCAGCTCGGCGACGAGGTCGACGCGGGGGTCGTCGGCGAGCAGGTCGGTGAGGATCACCCCGTCCACCCGGCGCTCGCCCCACCAGCCGCGCAGGACCCGCACGGCCGCGTCCACGTCCGGCACGACGCTCAGCAGCAGCGACAGGCCCTCCGCGGCCAGGACGGTCTCGAGCCCGGCGATGAACCGCACGTAGTACGGCTCCTCCTCCAGGAGCCGCACGTCGCGCGCCAGGGCCAGCCCGACCGCCCCCGCCCGGGCGTTCGACAGCGACCGGGCGGCCGCGCTGGGCCGCCACCCGAGGTCGGTGGCCGTCGCGCGGATCCGCGCGCGGGTCTGCTCGGACACCCCCGGCCGGTCGTTCAGCGCGTAGGAGACCGACGCCTTGGAGACCCCGGCCACCCGCGCGATGTCGCGGATCGTCGGCCGGGACCCGTGCTGCGCCGCACGTGCCACGTGACCACCTCCTGACACCTGCTCGGGGTACCGGCAGATCATGCCCGACGCCGGCCCGGCGCGACGCAGGACCAGTCCACGCTGAGCTCACCCAGGCGCCAGCGCGACGGCCCGCCCAGCACGGGCCAGTCGCGGGCCAGGTCCCGGCACGTGGCGACCCACCGCTGCCGCACCCCGAACGTGCCCGCCGGCGCCGCCCGCGCCCACGCGTCGTCGGCCGCGCGCAGCAGGTCGTGGACGCCCTCGCCGGGCACGTTGCGGTGGATGAGGACCTTCGGCAGCCGCTCGGCGACGGCCGAGGGCGCCGGCAGGCCGGCCAGGCGCACCGACACCGTCAGCGACACCGGGCCGGCCTCGCGCTCCAGGGCGACCCACGTCGAGCGCCGCCCCAGCTCGTCGCACGTCCCGTCGACGAGCAGCCCGCCGGGCGCCAGCCGCGAGCGCAGCAGGTCCCACGTCCGCTCGACCTGGTCGGACTCGTACTGCCGCAGCACGTTGAAGGCCCGGACGAGGACGGGGTCGCCGGCCGTGGGGACCTCGAAGCCGCCCACGGCGAACTCCGGCGCCCCGGCGACCCCGGCCAGCGCCGCGCGCGCCGAGGCGACGCGCTCGGGGGCGATCTCCAGCCCGACCACCCGCACGTCCGGGCGGACCCGGCGCAGCCAGCGCTGCAGGTCGGTCACCGTGACGTGCGAGGCGCCGTAGCCGAGGTCGACCACGAGCGGGTCGGACGCCCGGCGCAGCCGCGGCCCCTGGGTCTGCGCCAGCCAGCGCTCGACGCGCCGCAGCCGGTCCGGACCCGTCGTCCCGCGCGTCACCGCGCCCACCGCCGAACCCGCCGCGGGCACCCCCGCAGCGCCGGTGCGGACGCGGGAGGCAGACTGCCGGGGCACGCCGGGACACTACGGGGGAGGAGGCGCGCTGAACGACATGGGGAACGACGTCGCCCGGGTCGCGATGCTCTCCGTCCACACCTCCCCGCTCGCCCAGCCCGGCACGGGCGACGCCGGCGGCATGAACGTCTACGTCCTCGAGCTGTCCCGCCAGCTCGCCCGGCGCGGGGTGGAGGTCGAGGTCTTCACCCGCCGCACGTCCTCCGACCAGCCGGCGCTCGTCGAGGACGCGCCCGGCGTCCGCGTCCGGCACGTCGCCGCCGGCCCCTACGAGGGGCTGGCCAAGGAGGACCTGCCGGGGCAGCTGTGCGCGTTCACCGCGGGGGTGCTGCACGCCGAGGCCCGGCACGCCGAGCACCACTACGACGTCGTGCACTCGCACTACTGGCTCTCCGGCCAGGTCGGCTGGCTGACGGCCGACCGCTGGGACGTCCCCCTCGTGCACTCCATGCACACCATGGCCAAGGTGAAGAACGCCGCCCTCGCCGAGGGCGACACCCCCGAGCCGGCCGGCCGCGTCATCGGCGAGCAGCAGGTCGTCGACGCCGCCGACCGCATCGTGGCCAACACCTCCGCCGAGCGCGAGGACCTGCTCACCCTCTACGGCGCCGACCCGGCCCGCGTCGCCGTCGTGCCGCCCGGGGTGGACCTGGCCACGTTCCGGCCCGACCCCGGGCGCGCGCAGTCCCGCCGGCGCCTGGGCTGGCCCGCCGACGCCGAGGTCCTGCTGTTCGTGGGCCGCATCCAGCCGCTGAAGGCCCCCGACCTGCTCGTGCGGGCCGCCGCCGAGCTCCTGCGCGTCCAGCCGTGGCGCAGGCCGCGGCTGCGGGTCGTCGTGCTCGGCGGGCCCAGCGGGTCCGGCACGGCCCACCCGGAGTCCCTGGCCGAGCTCGTCGCCGACCTCGGGCTCGCCGACGTCGTGACGCTCGCCCCGCCCACCCCGCGCGACGTCCTGGCCGACCACTACCGCGCCGCCGACGTCGTCACCGTGCCCTCGTACAACGAGTCCTTCGGCCTCGTCGCCCTCGAGGCGCAGGCCTGCGGGACCCCCGTGGCGGCCGCGGCCGTCGGCGGGCTGCGCACGGCCGTCGACGCCGACCCGCTGTCCGGCACGGGGGTCCTCGTGCCCGACCACGACCCGCGCACCTGGGCCCGGGCGCTGGCCGGCCTCCTCGACGACCCCGGCCGGCGGACCGCGATGGGGCAGCGGGCCGCGGCCCGCGCCCGGGGCTTCGGCTGGGGGGCCACGGCCGAGGCGGTGCTGGAGCTGTACCGCCGGGCGGCGGCGGACCGGCGCGGCACCGGGGCTCGGTAGGGTTCGCCCCATGACTGAAGCGGCGCACACCCTCGTCCTCCTCCGGCACGGCGAGAGCGAGTGGAACGCCCTGAACCTGTTCACGGGCTGGGTCGACGTCGCGCTGTCCGAGAAGGGGCGGGCCGAGGCCACCGCCGGCGGGCGGATGCTCGTCGAGTCCGGCGTCCTGCCCGACGTCGTGCACACCTCGCTGCTGCGCCGCGCGATCACGACGGCGTTCCTGGCCCTCGACGCCGCCGACCGGCACTGGATCGACGTCAAGCGGTCCTGGCGCCTCAACGAGCGCCACTACGGTGCGCTGCAGGGCAAGGACAAGAAGCAGACGCTCGCCGAGTTCGGCGAGGAGCAGTTCATGCTGTGGCGCCGCTCCTACGACACCCCGCCGCCGGCCATCGAGCTCGGCTCGGAGTTCTCCCAGGACGCCGACCCGCGCTACGCCGACCTCGGCGCCGACGCCCCGCGCACCGAGTGCCTCGCCGACGTCGTCGCGCGCATGCTGCCCTACTGGACCGAGCAGGTCGTCCCGGACCTGCAGGCCGGCAAGACGGTCCTGCTCGCCGCCCACGGCAACTCGCTGCGCGCCCTGGTCAAGCACCTCGACGGCATCTCCGACGCCGACATCGCCGGGCTGAACATCCCCACGGGCATCCCGCTGGTGTACCGGCTCGACGCCGACCTGAAGCCGCTGGTGCCGGGCGGGGAGTACCTCGACCCGGCCGCCGCCGCGGCCGCCGCGGCCGCCGTCGCCAACCAGGGCCGCTGACCTTGGCGGACCGCGGGCCCCGGGTCCTGCTCATCGAAGGGGCGATGCGGGACAACGGGGGCCTGCGGGTCTCCCTCGACCTGGCCCGCCGCTGGCAGGGCCTCGGTGCCCGCGTGCGCTTCCTCGTCCTGGAGAACGTCGAGCCCGAGGGCCCGATGCTCGCCCCGGACCCCGCGCTGGACACCCGGTGGGGCAGCGCGCAGGTGCGCCGGTTCCGTTCCGCCGCACCGCGGATCGTCGCCAACACGCTGCGGCACGCCCGCCGCGCCGACGTCGTGGTGTCCGGCAGCGAGGTCGGGTACGGCGTGCTCATCGGCTGGGTCGCGGCCCGGCTGGCGCGCAAGCCGTTCGTGGTCGTCGTGCAGAGCTCCCTGCCGCGCGCGGTCGCGGCCTGGAACCCGGCGCGGTTGCGGCCCCTGCTGACCGAGGTCCACCGGCGCGTCGACGCGGCGATCTGCGTCTCACCCGGGCTCGTCGTCGACGTGCGCGAGGTCGGGGTCCCCGACGAGCGCATCCACAGCGTCGACGTCGGCATCGACGTGGCCGCGACCCTCGCGAAGGTCGCCGCCACCGGCGGCCCCGTCCGGTCCACGACCGGGCGCACGCGCCTCGTGGCGGCCGGGCGCCTGACGGAGCAGAAGGGGTTCGACGTCCTGCTCGACGCCCTGGCGCGCGCCGTGAGCGCCGGGGCGGACCTCGAACTGGTCCTCGTCGGGGCCGGCGAGGAGGAGGCCGACCTGCGCTCGCGCGCCGACCTGCTCGAGATCGGCGACCGCGTCGACTTCGCCGGGCACGTGGGCAACCTGCAGAACCTGCTGGCCGGTGCCGACCTGTTCGTCCTGTCCTCGCGCTACGAGGGCAACGGCAGCCTCGTGCTGCTCGAGGCGCTCGCGCACGGCACCCCCGTGGTCGCGACCGACTGCCCGACGGGTCCGCGGTACGTCCTGCGCGACGGCGAGCTCGGGGAGCTCGTGCCCGTCGAGGACGCCGGTGCCCTCGCCGACGCTCTCGTCGACTTCGCCGCCGATCCGGAGCCGCTGCGGCGCAAGGCGTCCGGCGGTCCGGCGCGGGCGTGGGACTTCGACCAGGACCGCGCGGCGCTGGAGTCGGCGCGCATCCTCGCCGAGCTGGTCAGGTAGTCGCCGGCCCCGACGCCGTCCCCGAGGCGCTGGATGCGGAGGGGGTGGCCGAGGGGGAGGCCTTCGCGCAGTCCTTCTCCACCGCGGCCTGCAACCGCTCCTGGGCCTCGACGACCGTCGTCGCCGCGTCCGCGGCGGGGTTCACCACGAGCCCGGCCTCGTCGAGGGTGTCCATGGCCTTCGCGAGGTCCTCCGTCGACCCCGTGCCGGGGTCCAGGGTCCCCACCTGGGTGGCCAGGCGCGTGTAGTAGTCCAGGACGAGCTGGGCGTCCGGCGTGGCGTCGGGCGGGGCCGCGGCCAGGACGGCGGCGTAGTACGTCGGGCCCTCGTTGGTCGTCACGACGGTGAACACCGACTGGGCCCGCGGGTCGCTGCGCTTGATCCCGAGCCGGTCCAGCTCGTCGGAGTAGTCGGCGTCCAGCTTCTCCTGGGCGCTGCGGACCGAGGCGCAGTCGAAGGCCGGCCCCGTGCTCGTCGGGCCGGCCGTGGGGGTGCCCGACGACGAGACGGGCGAGGCGGTGGTCGTCGTGGGCGCCGGGTCCGGGGCCTCGTCGCCCGCGCCGCAGCCCGTCAGCAGGCCTGCCGCACCGAGTGCGCAGCACAGCGCGGCCCGGGCCCGAGCAGGCGTGATCACGTCCTGACGCTACACCCCGCGCCCGGTGGCGGCGCGTTCGCGCGACGGGCGGGCGCCGGCCTCAGATGCGCTGCGCGGCAACGTCCTCGTCCCGCGAACCGGTCACGAGGAAGAGCACCGACTTGGCGACCGAGACGGCGTGGTCGGCGAAGCGCTCGTAGTAGCGGCTGCACAGGGTCAGGTCGACGGCGACCTCCGTCGGGTGGTTCCACGTGTGCGACAGGAGCTGCTCGAAGACCTGGCGGTGCAGGGCGTCCATCCGGTCGTCGTCGACCTCCATCTCGGCCGCGAGCTGGACGTCGCGGGTGGCGATGACCGAACCCGCCTTGGCCACGATGCGCTCGGCCACCTGCCCCATCTCCAGCACGGTCGCGCGCAGCTCGGCGGGCACGACGGAGTCGGGGTAGCGCAGCCGCGCGAGCTTGGCGACGTGCCGGGCGAGGTCCCCCATGCGCTCGAGGCTGGAGCTCATCCGCAGGGCGGTGACGACCACGCGCAGGTCGGTGGCCACGGGGGACTGGCGGGCCAGGACCCCGACGGCGCGTTCCTCGAGGTCGCGCTGCAGGTCGTCGATGCGCCGGTCGGCGGAGATCACGTTCTCGGCGAGCTCGCGGTCGGCGTCGAGCAACGCCGTCGTCGCACGCGTCATGGCCGACTCGGCGAGCTGCGTCATCTCCACGAGGGTGTCGATGAGCCCGCTGAGCTCGTCGTGGTACACGTTGCGCACGGGGGTGCCTCCAGGCCGGTGGAACTGCGGTCGCTGCGCGTGCGTCCCGTGGCTGCGGGACGCCACGCGCTCATGGTGCCAGCCCCACGCTGTCAGGGCAGGGTGAACGGACGGCCCCTCGCGGGTGAACATCTGCGGGGTCCGCGGGCGCCGGGTGCGCCGGTGGCGGGGCGTGGCCCCACGACGACCGTACGCTGGTGCCGTGCTGGGCGAGGTCTCCGTCTCGATCGCCGCGGCGGTCGGCGTGGTGACCGGCGCCGCGGGTGTCCTCGCGTTCCGGCTCTCCGAACGGATCCAGCACACCCCCGCCCGCTCCGCGCAGCCCGTCGGCGCCCTGCCCCCGGGGGTCAGCGAGGTCCTGATGGCGCTGCGCTCGTCGGCCGTGGTGCTCGCCGCGGACGACGAGGTCGTCAAGGCCAGCGCCGCCTCGTACGCCACGGGGGTCGTCTCCGGCGGCGAGCTCGTCGACGCCCAGCTGCGGGACATGGTCCGCGCCTGCCGCCGCGACGGCCGGGTGCGCGAGACGGAGACCGAGCTCGGGGCGGGGCTGGGACGGCCGCCGGCCATCGTGCTGGCCCGGGTGACGCCGCTCGGCCCGCACCACGTCCTGCTGATGCTGGAGGACAGGACGGAGTCGCGGCGCGTCGAGGCCGTGCGCCGCGACTTCGTCGCCAACGTGAGCCACGAGCTGAAGACGCCCGTCGGGGCGCTGTCGCTGCTCTCGGAGGCGGTCGAGGACGCCGCCGACGACCCCGACGCCGTCCGGCACTTCGCGAGCCGGATGCGCCGGGAGTCGATCCGGCTGGCCACCCTCGTCCAGGAGATCATCGACCTGTCCCGGTTGCAGGCCGCCGAGACGGTCCTGCAGCCGGAGGAGCTCGAGGTCGACCAGCTCGTGGCCGAGGCGATCGACCGGGTCAGCACCGTCGCCCACCAGCGGGGCTCGGAGGTCGTCGTCGCGGGGCAGCGCGGGCTGCACGTGAAGGGCGACCGCGAACTCCTGGTGACGGCCCTGCGCAACCTCGTGCACAACGCCCTGGCGTACTCCCCGGAGCGCAGCCGCGTCGTCGTCGAGGTGCGTCGAGGGGTCGGCCGCGTGGTGGGGACCCCGGCCGGGCAGCAGGTCCCCACGATCGACCTGGCCGTGTCCGACCGCGGGGTGGGCATCAGCCAGGCGGACCTGAACCGCATCTTCGAGCGCTTCTACCGCGTCGACCCCGCGCGCTCGCGGTCCACGGGCGGCACCGGCCTCGGCCTGTCGATCGTCAAGCACATCGCGGGCAACCACGGGGGCGACGTCAAGGTCTGGAGCGCGGAGGGGGAGGGCTCGACCTTCACGCTGCGCCTGCCCGACCCGGCCCCGGACGCCCAGACCCGCGCCCGGCTGGCGCACACCGCTGAACCGCCCGACAGCCGCGCGCCCGACCCGGCGGGCCCCGCCGGGCGGCGCACCACCCCGAACACCCCCTTGGAGGTCCGACCGTGACGCGCATCCTGGTGGTCGAGGACGAGGAGTCGTTCTCCGACCCGCTGTCCTACCTGCTGCGGCGGGAGGGCTACGACGTGGCGGTCACCGAGAACGGGCCGGACGCCCTGGAGGAGTTCGACAAGGCGGGCGCCGACCTGGTCCTGCTCGACCTCATGCTCCCCGGCCTGCCCGGCACGGAGGTCTGCCGGCAGTTGCGGACGCGCTCCAGCGTCCCGGTCATCATGCTGACGGCGAAGGACTCGGAGATCGACAAGGTCGTGGGGCTCGAGATCGGGGCGGACGACTACGTCACCAAGCCGTACTCCTCGCGCGAGCTGCTCGCCCGGGTGCGCGCGGTGCTGCGCCGCGGCGCCGAGCCGGAGGAGCTCGTGCAGACGACGGTGGAGGCCGGGGGCGTCCGGATGGACGTCGACCGGCACGTCGTGACGGTGCGTGGGGAACGCGTCCCGTTGCCGCTCAAGGAGTTCGAGCTGCTGGAACTGCTGCTGCGCAACGCCGGCCGCGTGCTGACCCGGGTCCAGCTCATCGACCGCGTGTGGGGCTCGGACTACGTGGGGGACACCAAGACCCTCGACGTCCACGTCAAGCGGTTGCGCGCCAAGATCGAACCCGACCCGGCGAACCCGCGCCACCTGGTGACCGTCCGGGGCCTGGGCTACAAGTTCGAGGGCTGAGCCGGGGGGGAGACGACGAAGGGGCGGTCCCGGCGGGACCGCCCCTTCGTCGTACCGACCGGTCGCGGGTCAGCCCTCGCTCTCGTCCTGGTTCGTCTGGTCCTCGCCGACCGCCGGGCCGCAGGTGACGGACGGGCTCGGCGTGGCCGAGGCGGTCTCGGTCGCGGTGCCCGTGGGGGCCGGGGCGGTCGGGGTGATCGTCGCGTACTCGAAGCACGGCAGCATGACCTGCGCGTCCACCGTGGCCTCCTGGCCACCGACGGTGAAGGTGACCTTGACGGTCTGCCCGGGGGTGACCGGAACCTGCGGGACCTGCAGCCAGGAGTCCTGCGACTCGGTGCCGGAGTCGTCGTCGGTGGCGGAGGTGCCCTCGGCCACGCCGGAGGGGTCGCCGATGTGCACCGACCCGCCCTGGGGGACGGAGAAGGTGCGCGAGCCGGCCGAGCCCGCGTCGACGTCGACCGAGACGTCCACGTCCTGCGACTGGTCGCCGCTGTTGACCAGGACCGCCGACAGCACGCCCGGTTCGTCGACCCCGCTGGAGACGAGCAGGACGTTGCGGACCTGCACGTCGCCCAGGGAGGTGCCCGAGCCGTCGCTGGGCTCGTAGGGCTTCAGGACGGTGGCGGGGGAGAAGACCGAGCAGCCCGCGACCCCGAGGGTGGCGGCTGCGGTCACGACCGCCAGGGCGGATCGACGGCGCGCAGGACCGGCGGAGGAACGGGTGCGGAGCTTCACGCGTTCAGACTACCGGCAGTCGTAGGTGCCGCCGCAGGGGAGCCGCGTCGCGGTGGTGCCGCGCGCCGCGCGGCGATCACGCGACGATCACGGCGCCGTCACGACCCGAACGCACCGCGACGGTGCCGCAGAGCCCGTGAACGATCACCCACAGCGACCCGGTGAACCCCTTGCGCAGCACGAGGATGCGGCTCTGTCAAGCCCTGACGGTGGCTCTTCACGCCTCTGACCTGCGCAAACGCTCCGGCGGGGGCTGTCCAGGGCCTCGTTCCCGTGGTAATCTGGGGTCACGGAAAGGGGTCACCTTCTATGGCTTTCACGGTCGGCGAAACGGTCGTCTACCCCCACCACGGGGCAGCACTGATCGAAGAGATCAAGACCCGCACCATCAAGGGTGAGGACAAGCTGTACCTCGTGCTGAAGGTCGCCCAGGGCGACCTCACCATCGAGGTGCCCGCGGACAACGTGGACCTGGTCGGGGTCCGCGACGTCGTGGGTCGCGAGGGGCTGGACCGGGTGTTCTCGGTCCTGCGCACCCCCTACGCGGAGGAACCGACCAACTGGTCGCGCCGCTACAAGGCGAACCTCGAGAAGCTCGCGTCCGGCGACGTCGTCAAGGTCGCCGAGGTCGTGCGCGACCTGTGGCGCCGCGACCAGGACCGCGGCCTGTCGGCCGGTGAGAAGCGCATGCTCGCCAAGGCGCGTCAGATCCTCGTCTCCGAGCTCGCGCTCGCCGAGAACACCAACGAGGACAAGGCCGAGTCGCTGCTCGACGAGGTCCTGGCCTCCTGAGGTCCGCGCTCGTCGTCCCGGCCGCCGGCCGGGGCGACCGCCTCGGGGCCTCGCGCCCCAAGGCTCTGGTTCCCCTCGCAGGTGTTCCGCTGCTCGTGCACGCCGTCCGGCGCGCCGTGGCTTCCGGCGTCGTCGACGTCGTGGTCGTGGTCGCGCCGGTCGTCGCGTGCGACGAGGTCCGCACCCTGCTGCGTCCCGTCGCGCCCACTGTCGTCGTGGTGCCCGGTGGCGCCGAGCGGCAGGACTCCGTGCGCGCCGGGCTCGACGCGGTGCCGGACGACGTGGACGTCGTCCTGGTGCACGACGCCGCCCGCTGCCTCACACCCCCCGCCGTGTTCGCCGCCGTCGTGGCGCGCGTGCGGGCCGGGGCGCCCGGGGTGGTCCCGGTGCTGCCCGTGTCCGACACGGTCAAGCGCGTCGCCGCCGAACGGGTCCTGGAGACCGTCGACCGCAGCGAGCTCGTCGCCGTGCAGACGCCCCAGGGCTTCTCCGCCCCCGTGCTGCGGGCCGTCCACGCCGCCGCCGTCCCCGGTGCCGCGGCCACCGACGACGCCGGGATGCTCGAAGCCCTCGGGCACGTCGTCGTCACGGTGCCCGGCGACGACCGGGCCTTCAAGGTGACCCGGCCCCTCGACCTCGTGCTCGCCCGGGCCCTGCTCGACCAGGAGGTCGGACCGTGACGTCACCGCTGCCCGGTCCCGCGCCGAGCCCGGGCCTGCCCCGGGTCGGGACGGGGATCGACGTCCACCCGCTCGCGGTCGGGCGGCCGTGCTGGGTCGCGGGCCTGCTGTGGCCGGAGGAGGAGTCCGGTCCCGAGGGGCACTCCGACGGCGACGTCGCCGCCCACGCCTGCTGCGACGCCCTGTTCGCCGCCGCCGGCCTCGGGGACCTCGGCGCCCACTTCGGCACCTCGCGCCCCGAGTTCGCCGGCGCCTCCGGGGCCCGGCTGCTGGGGGAGGCCGCGCGCCTGGTGCGCGAGGCCGGGTTCGAGATCGGCAACGTCTCCGTCCAGGTCGTCGGCAACCGCCCGAAGATCGGGCGCCGCCGGGCGGAGGCCGAGGCGGCCCTCAGCGCCGCCGTCGGGGCACCGGTCTCGGTCGCCGGCACCACGACCGACGGTCTCGGCCTGACCGGCCGCGGCGAGGGCATCGCCGCCGTCGCGACGGCGCTCGTCGTCGCGCGCTGAGCCGGGCAGCGAGCCGCGCCCGGCGCACCTCGTCCCGGCGGCCCTGGAGGAGCGTTCCGCGCCGGGCAGGACCTGCGGATCGACCGGACCGTCGAGCCCGGGGGAACCCCGGAGCACGTCGGCCGCGCGTCACAACGGCTGGGGCTCCCACCACGCCGGCGCGTGGGGCGTCGTGATCCTCGCCAGTTCCGCCCCGAAGCGCTCGGCGCCGCGACCGAGGTCCTGCGCCCCCGCGGGGCGGGCGAGGACCTCGCGCACCACGGCGTGGTCGGAGTGCCTGTCGCACACCAGGAGGACCAGACCCACCGCGCTCGCGTCGCGGGGTGAGACGAAACGTCCCCACGTCTGCACCGACCCGGTGTCGTCGACGAGCTCGAGGACGCACGACCGCTCCGGGCCCTCCTGGTCCAGGGCCCGCCGGACCTCCTCGAGCCGGTCGTGGCGGACGTGCAGGACCGTCACGATCCCGTCGTCGTCGCGCAGCACCAACCGGGGTTCTCGCAGGTCCGGGTCCAGTTCCGCCCGCAACCCACCACGTCCGACTCGCCGCTTGTCCACGGGGCACCTCCAGCGCCGTTGCCGTCTCCGATCGTCCCACCGCCGGGTTCCGGACGCCAGAGCCGTGCGGGCCCGTGCCCTCAGGCCCCGAGGGGTTCGAGCTTGCCCGGGTTCAGCAGCCCCTTGGGGTCCAGGCGCTCGGCCCACGGCCAGCGTTCGGCCAGGTGCGAGCGGCACACCCAGCTGTGCGGATCGTCGACCTCGATCCCCTCGGCCGCCAGCCGCCGCATGCCGTCGGTGACGGCCTCCGCGGACACGAAGGGGGCCAGGATCCGGCCCGACAGGGACCGCTCGCCCCGCACGCGCCCGCCCTCCAGCTGCAGGCTCGCCCCGGGGTAGACGGACTCCACGAGACCGCGGCGGCCCACGATCGCGTCCCCGCGGACCAGGACGTGGAACAGGTCCGGGCGCGCGGCCTTGGCCCGCACCGTCGTGTGGTTGTTGACGAGCGTGGCCAGCAGGCGGTTCGCGTCGGCCCGCACCGACGTCACCCGGCCGCCGTGCCGCTCCACGAGGTCGCGGGCCCGCGGCACCGAGTCCACCGACAGCTGCACGCGCACGTTGACGGCCCCGGGTTCGAGGCCCGGGTCCTCGGGGAACAGCGCCGCGAGCTCGGCCTCGGTGACCGCCAGGACCCGGGGGGCCGGGTGCAGCTGCAGCAGGTCCAGGGCCAGCGCGGCCCC
This sequence comes from Kineococcus rhizosphaerae, assembly GCF_003002055.1. Classification (NCBI taxonomy): domain Bacteria; kingdom Bacillati; phylum Actinomycetota; class Actinomycetes; order Kineosporiales; family Kineosporiaceae; genus Kineococcus; species Kineococcus rhizosphaerae. The sequence continues at coordinate 64,241 of NZ_PVZF01000014.1, read as the reverse complement.
GGTGTCCAGGTCGGGGACGGAGGCGAACAGGCTCGTCCAGTCGCGCGCCGGGACGACCCGCAGCCCCACGGAGACGATGACCCCCGTCGTGCCGTAGGCGTGGGTGTGCGGGGCGGTGTCCGGCCAGCGCACCACGAGCGGTTCGGACGCGCCGTCGACCCCGACGAGCGTCAACTCGCGCACGACGCCCTCGTGGTTCAGCCCGAACTCCAGGCCCCCGACCCCGCCGGAACCGCCGCCGACCCAGCCGGCCACGGTCGAGTTCAGCGTCGTCGGGAAGGAGGCCAGTTCCCGGCCCAGGGGCTCCAGGTGGTCGATGAGGGTGTCGAACCGGGTGCCCGCCGGGACCCGGACGAACTCCACGTGCCCGGCCCCGTCACCACCGCCGTCGCGCTCCACGACGAGTTCGGGTTCGCCGACCAGCCGGGTCAGGTCCAGCACGACGCCCTCCACGAGGGAGACGCTCTGCCCGTAGTTCGAGGTGCCCTTGCCGCGGGGCACCACCGGCACGTCGTGGGCGAAGGCCCAGCGCGCCAGGGCCTGCACCCCCGCGACCGAGTGCGGGACGACGACGGCCGCGGGGGTCCGCCGGGGCTGGGTGCGGGTGATGACGGGGGAGACCCACGAGGAGTCCTTCAGCGCCGCCTCGCGGGCGGCGAGGTCGGTGACGACGTCGGCGAGCCCGGACAGGGCGTCGCGCAGGGAGTTCACGTCCACGGGGCGGGTGCCTTCCAGCCGGCGAGTCCGGCGGCCTCGGCGAGGACCGCGAACGTCAGGGGGGTGTGGTCCTCGAGGTAGGGGCCGAGGACCTGGACCCCGACGGGCAGCCCGGACTCGGCGCCCGGGCCCAGGGCCAGGACGGTGGACGGCAGCTTGCCGATGCTCGTGAGCCGGTTCCAGGACACCAGGGCTGCCGCGTCGACGTCCTCGCCGTAGCGGGTCGCGGTGCGGGGGACGGCGGGGGCCAGCACGACGTCGACGTCCTCGAAGCGGCGCGCCCAGCGGGCCATCGCCGCCCGTTGCGCCTCCCAGTCGGCCAGCACCTGCCGGTGCGTGGCCGTCACGGCCCGGGAGAACCCCGAGCCGGCCGCGGCCGCCGCGACGTGCTCGGCGAACCTCTCCTCGTCGAAACCGTGGACGACCTCACCGGCCTGCAGCCGGCAGAACAGCTCGAGGTCGGCGTGCCCGGCCACGGGCGGGTCCGTGAACTCCGCCACGACGGCCCCGGCGCGCTCCAGCGCGTCGGCGAGACCCGTGATGGCCGAACGGGTCTCGGCGTCCACGGGGCACGCCTCGTCGTCCAGCCAGACCCCGACGCGCACCCCGGCCAGGGCCGTGGCCCGGGCGGGCGGGAGTTCCAGGCGCCAGCCCACGGCCTCGGGCCCTTCCGGCCCGGCCATCGCCGCGAAGAACGCCGCCGCGTCGGCCGCGGTGCGGGTGATGGGCCCGATCGCCGAGACCTGGGGTTCCAGCAGACCGCCGGGGGGCCAGGGCAGGTTCCCGAGCTTGGAGACCACCCCGTTCGAGGGCCGGTGCCCCGACAACCCGCACCACGCCGCCGGCATCCGCAACGACCCCGCCAGGTCGCTGCCCAGGTCCGCGACCGCCAGGCCCCCCGCCACGGCGGCCGACGCCCCGCCCGAGGAACCCCCGGAGGACCGCTGCAGGTCCCACGGGTTCAGGGTGCGGCCGAACGTCTCGTTGGCGCTCTCGTGACCCGACAGGTACACGGGCAGGTTCGTCTTGCCCAGCACGACGCACCCCGCCTCCCGCAGCCGGCGGACGGCCGGCGCGTCGACGGTGGCGACGTACGCGTCGGACAACCGCCCGTGCGTGCTGCGCAGCCCGGCCACGTCGACGGAGTCCTTGACGCTGATCGGCAGGCCCGCCAGCGGTCCCAGGGGTTCGCCCGCGGCGCGGGCCCGGTCGACCTCCTTCGCCGCCGTCAGGGCCCCGTCGGCGTCGACGAGCGTGAACGCGTTGAGGACCGCCCCCGGGCCCGCGATGCGGTCCAGGTGGGCCTGCACGAGGTCGGTGGCGCTGAACTCACCGGCGGCGAGCTGCGCGAGCAGCTCGCCGCCGGGGACCGTGGTGTCGATGCTCACGGGACCATCCGGATCCCGAGGCGGGGGGCGACCTCGGAGGAGACCAGGTGCATCTGCTCCTGCACGACCTCGCGGGACAACCCCGGACCGTCCAGGGACAGCGACAGCAGGTCCAGGCCCAGGGCCTCGCGGTAGGCGTCGATCGACTCCGCGACGTCGTCGGGCGTCCCCACGGCGTAGATGTGCTGCCGCGCGGACTCCTCCAGCGTCGGGCAGAAGTCGAACGGGACCGAGTCCGTCCCCTCGGGGGCGTCGTAGTACGAGAACCGGCCGTAGGGGGACAGGAGCTTGGCGAGCTCGTCGTGCGCCGGGCGGACCCGCTCCAGCGCCTCCTCGCGCGTGCGGCCCACGTGCGCGTGCAGCACGAGCATGCGCTGCGGGTCGCGCCCCGCGGCGGCCGCGTGCTCGGCGTGCCGCTCCCACGCGGTCCGCAACGACGGGATCGACTGCCGCGTGTACACCCCGACGTGGCCCTGCTCGGCGACGTACTGCACCGTGCGCGGCGACGTGCAGGCCTGGTACACCTCGACCGGGCGCAGCACGTTCGGGACGAGCGCCAGGTCGGTGACGACCCCGCCGCGGTCCGGGATGCCCGTCGGCGGGTAGGTGAAGTGCTTGCCGCTGTAAGAGAACCGGTCCTGCTCGAAGGCGAGCTTGATGACCTCCATCGCCTCGGCGAACACCTCCCGGTTCGCGTTCTCCGCGTCGGCGTCCATGCCGTTGTCCCCGGACTCGATGCGCGCGCCCAGCGTCTGCATCTCGCGCGGCACGGTCCCGCGCCCCACCCCGAAGCGCATCCGGCCGCCCGTCAGGACGTCCGCGGTCGCGAAGTCCTCCGCCAGCCGCAACGGGTTCCACTGCGGGACGATGTTGAACATCTGCCCGAAGTTCACGCGCTGCGTCAGGGCCGCGGAGTACAGCCCCAGCAGGACCTGGTTCGGGATGACCTCGTAACCCTCGTGCTGGAAGTGGTGCTCGGTGTACCAGAGGGTGTCGAAACCCGTCTCGTCGGCGGTCTTCGCGTACGCGACGAAGTCGGCGAAGGCGTTCGCGTAGTCCTGGCGGCCGTAGCGGCGGCTCGTCGTGGGGGGGCCGTCGATGCCGGCGTCGGGCATCGCGACGGCGCCGAGGAGGTTGGTGTCGATGCGCATTGTCGTCCTTCGTGTCGTGGGGGGCGCTGCGCGGGGGTGGGTTCGGAGCCGGGCGGGAGCGGGTGCTCCTCCTCGGACTCTCCGTTCGCGCGAGACTCCCGCGGGGAACGGACGGTTCGGAGGGAGTGCGCTCACTCCGGACGTCCGAGGAGGAGCACCCGCCCCCGCCCTTCGGGGTCACCGTGGGAGCGCTGCGCGGCGGCCTCGCCGGGGCGCGGGGTGCACCGACCGACCGCTGCGCGGTCGGTGGGGTCAGGCCTGGCCGGTGTAGGAGTTCGGGGGGGCGGCGGGGAGGGTGGTGGGGACGGGGATCTGGGGGAGGAAGTCGTTGGTGAACAGGTCGGAGGCCTGGTGGTCCTTCTCGACGCGGCCCAGGGTCTTGAGCTGGCCGGCGAACTCGGTCCAGCGGTCCGCGGTCATCGTCGACATGGTCGTGCGGTCGCCCAGGACGTACTGGCGCTGGGTCTCCCACGCGAACCAGTTCTGGTCCTCGGCGAGCTGCTCGTTGGCCTTCTTCAGGTCGGCGTTCGTGGCGGTGGCGACGTCGACGTCCGAGACGTAGTCGGCCCAGCCCTGGGCGGCGGCCTCCAGGACCGCCTTGACGAGGGCGCCGTTGGCGTCGAGGTACTTCTGGGTGGCGACCAGCAGGTTCCCGTAGGGGCGGTACCCGGCGTCGGTGTAGGGGAAGAAGTCGACGTCGACGCCCTGGGTGCGGGCCGTGTAGACCTCGTTCGTCGGGAACGCCTGCTGCACCAGGTCCTCGGACTGCAGGAAGGGGGCGATGGAGCCCGAGTACTGCTGGGTCGTGAAGTCGATCTTCTCGGCCTCCTTGACCCAGTCCTGGCCGATGGAGGTCTGCGTGACGGCCCAGACCTTGCCGCCGAGGTCCTCGAAGGCTTTGGCGCCCAGCGCTTTCTTGGTCATCACGCCCGTCGGGGAGACGTCCCAGTCGGCGCCGACGGCCATCAGCGGGATGCCCTGGTCGCGGGCGTCGAGGTAGCTCTCGGCGGTCATGGAGGCGATCTGGACCTGGTTGGAGGTGAGCAGCGTCAGACCGGAGATGTTCGCGCCCCCGGGGGCCAGGGTGACGTCGAGACCGGCGTCGGAGAACAACCCCTGGTTGGCCGCGGCGTACCAGCCGCCGCTCTGCGCGTTGGGGTACCAGGACATCTGCACGGTCAGCTTCCCGGTGGCCGCACCGGAGGAGGCCGGACCGGAGGCGGAACCGGCGGCGGAGTCGTCGCCGCAGGCGGCGAGCAGACCCGCCGAACCGAGGGCGGCGAGGGAGAAGGCGCGACGGGACAACGGACGCATGGCGGGGCTCCTGGGCTGGGAGGGGAGGGGGGTCACTCGTCGTGCGGCAGGGCGGAGTCGTGCCAGCGGCGCAGCAGCAGCCGCTCGGCCACCGTCATGAGGCCGAACAGGACGAGGGAGACGACGGAGGCCGCGAGGACGGCGCAGAACAACTGGGGCATGAGGAGCTGGGTCGCGTCCGTCGTGATGACGTACCCGAGCCCGCCGCGGCCGCCGCCGATGCCGGCGACGAACTCGCCGACGATCGCGCCGATCACGGACGACCCGGCGGCGATGCGCAGCCCGGTGAACACGAAGGGCAGGGCGAACGGGACGCGCAGCGAGAACATCTCGAACGTCTTGCCCGCCCCGGCCATCGAGTAGAGCTGGACGAGGTTGCGGTCGGTCGACTTCAGGCCGGTGAGGGTGTTCGCGGCGACGGGGAACACCGCGATCATCGCGGCCACGACCGTGTTGGTGGCGGTCCCGGCGCCCAGCCACACGACGAGCAGCGGGGCCACGGCGACGATGGGGATGGTCTGCAGCAGGACCATGTAGGGGTACAGACCGCGCTCGGCCACGTTCCACCGCGCCATCACGAGCGCGACGAGGAACCCGACGACGGCGGCCAGGACGAACCCGAGGTAGGCCTCCTCCATCGTCACGAGCGTCGGTTCGACGAGGGCCGGGACGGCCTCGCCCACCTCGGCGACGACGGCGCCCGGTCCGGGCAGCAGGTAGGTCGGCATGTTGAAACCGCTCACCAGCGCCTGCCACAGCGCGACGAACACGACGAACGCGCCCACCGGGGGCAGCACGGTCCGGCGCAGGTCGCGGCGCGGGCAGCGCACGGCCACGACGGCGGGTGCGGAGGTCTGGGGGGTCTGCACGGTCGTGCTCACGGGATCTCTCCTGCGGTTCGGGGTGGACCGGGTCAGGCGGTCGCCAGCGTGGCGGCGATCTCCCGGGCGAGGGCGTCGAGCGCGACCTCGTCGCGGGGGGCCGAGGGGTCGCCCGTCGGGGGGCTGGGGGAGTCGACGACGTCGGCGACGCGGCCGGGACCCTTGGCCATGACGACGACGCGGTGCCCGATCTTGACGGCCTCGCGGATGGAGTGGGTGATGAACATGACCCCGAAACCGCGTTCGCGCCACAGGCGCAGGAGCTCGTCGCTCATGCGTTCGCGGGTGAACTCGTCCAGCGCTGCGAAGGGTTCGTCCATGAGCATGAGCTCGGGGTCGCTGGCCAGGGCGCGGGCCAGCGAGACGCGCATCTTCATGCCGCCGGACAGTTCCCGGGGCAACGAGTGCGCGACGTGCCCGAGCCCGACGAGTTCGAGGGCCTCGGACGCCGCGCGCCGGCGTTCGGCGCGGCCGACACCGCGGATCCGGGCGACGAGCTCGGTGTTGGCCTGCACGCTGCGCCAGGCCAGCAGGGTCGGGTCCTGGAACACGTAGGAGGTGCGCTCGACGTTCCGGCGCACCGAACCGGTGCTGGCGCCCGACAGCCCCGCGGCCATCCGTAGCAGGGTCGTCTTGCCGCAGCCAGAGGGGCCCACGACGCTCAGCACCTCGCCCCGGCGGATCGCGAGGTCGACGGGAGCCAGGGCGGCGAACCCGTTGCTGTAGGTCTTGGTGACCCCGTCGAAGGTCACGAGGTCGCCGAGGTCGGCGGTGCGGGTCTGCCCGCTCACGGTGGTGGTGCTGGGTCCGGACACGAGACGTGTACCTGCCTCTCGTCGTGCGGGGCTGGTGGTCGCCGGCAGAGCGCCTGGCGAGAACCACCGTATACAACGAGTGTTTCAGCGGTGTGAAATCTCGCGAACTGTTGCGATGCAACGGTCAATACCATCTGTTCACGTATCCGAAACGAACCGGAATCGGTGGCGAAACACCGTCTGCATACAACTCTCCCCATGACGACCCGTCGCCAGTTGCTGACCGGCGCCCTCCTCGGCGCGACCGGCCTCACCCTCTCCGCCTGCGGCGGCACCGGGACGAGCACCGGGGGTGCGACCGCCGGGTCCGCCGAACCGCTGACCGCCGTCCTCGGCTGGTACCCCACGCCCGAGAGCGGCGGCTGGTTCGCCGCCCGTGAGGAGGGGCTGTTCACCCAGGCCGGTCTCGACGTCACGCTGCAGCCCGGTGGACCGCAGGTCTCCGGCGTCCAGCTGGTGGCCGCCGGCCGTGCCGACATCGGCATCGCCTCCGCCGAGGACGTCGTGCGCTCGCGCGCCCAGGGCATCCCCGTCGTCGCCGTCGCGGCGCTCTACCAGAAGAACCCGGTCGGGGTCATGGTCCACGCCGACCAGGGCGCGACCTCGATCGACGACCTCCTCGACCGCACCTGGGTCGTGCAGACCGGCGCGCTGGGCAACCTGTGGGTGCAGAAGACGAAGGGCGTCACCCTGACGACCCGGGTGTACTCGGGATCCATCGCCGAGTTCCTGCACGACCCCTCCCTCGTCCAGCAGGGCTGGCCCACGAACGAGGCCTACACCGCCGAGCAGGCCGGGGTGCCCGTGACGTTCTTCAGCTACGCCGACGCCGGGTACGACCCGTACAACGACGTCGTCTTCGTCAGCGAGAAGACCCTGCAGGACAAGGAGGACCAGGTCCGGGCCTTCCTCGACGCGGGGTTGCGGGGGTGGGGTTCGTACATCTCCGACACCGCCGTGGCCCAGCGCGCGAACGCGGCGATCCGCGAGGAGAACACCGAGCTGGACGAGCAGGCCCTGTGGTACGCCTGGGACCGCCAGCGCGAGTTCCTCGTCGCCGGGGACGCCGCGACGAGCGGGCTCGGCGCCATGACGCAGCAGCGCTGGAGCGACCTGGCGAGCGCCATGGCCGACCTCGGCGGCCTGGACGGTACGGTCGAAGCCGCCGAGCTGTTCACCACCGACCTGCTGCCCACGGTCGTCCCCGCCGCCACCCTGCCGCCCGCCCCCTGAGCCCGGAGGAGACCGCCGTGAGCGTCGAACGCCTGCTGCACCGCCTGTCCACCGTCGACGTCGCCGCGCTGCCCAAGCAGGACGGGGTCGTCGTCCAGCCCATCGGGGCGATCGAGCAGCACGGCCCGCACCTGCCCGTCATGACGGACGCCTTCGTCGCCGAGCGCATCGCGGCCGGTGCCGTCGGCCGACTGCCGGACGAGGCGCCCGTGTGGGTCCTGCCGACCCTGCACTACGGCAAGTCCAGCGAGCACCTGGGCCGCGCGGGCACGGTCTCGCTGTCCACCCGCACCCTGCTGTCGGTGTGCGAGGACGTCGGCCGCTCGGTCGCGGCGTCGGGGTTCCGCCGTCTGGTGTTCGTCAACGGCCACGGCGGGAACCCGTCGACGCTGGACACCGTGGCGCGCGACATCCGCGTCGAGACGGGGCTCATGGTGTTCCCCGTCACCACGGGACGCCTCGGGGTCCCCGACGACCTCGACGTGCCCGACGCGGAGTTCTCCATCCACGGCGGTCACGTCGAGACCTCGCTCATGCTGGCCCTGGACCCGGGCACGGTCCGGATGGACCGCGCCGCCGAGGGGGGCCGGGCGGTCGTCGACCTGTACCGCGACAAGCGGCACCTGACGCTGGAGGGCGTCGTCCCCTCGGCCTGGGTGACCGACGACCTGTCCGCCAACGGCGTCGTGGGGGACCCGGTCAAGGCCACCGAGGAGTTCGGCCACCGGATCCGCGAGGCCTACGAGACGCGGCTGGCCGAGGCGCTGCTGGAGATCGTCGGCTTCGAGTTCCCCGGGGCGGGCCGGTGACCCCGCCGCCCACGAAGAGGCGCAGCCTGGCCGACCTGGTCACCGAGCAGTTGCGCGCCGACATCATCGGCGGCACCTACGCCCCCGGCCAGCGCCTCGTCGAGGAACGGCTGTCGCAGGTCTACGCCGTCTCCCGGATCCCGGTCCGGGAGGCGCTGAAGGCCCTGGAGAGCGAGGGCCTGGTCATGACCACGGCGTCCCGGGCGCGGATCGTCACGCGGCTGTCGACCGAGGAGATGGGGGAGATCGCCCCGCTGCGCCGCCTCGTGGAGGGCATGGCCGCCGAACGCGCCGCCCGCGAGCTGTCCGAGGAGTCGCGGGCCGCGCTGACCGACCTCGTGCACCGCGGGCAGCGCGCCCTGGCCGCCGACGACGGCGCGACCCTGCGGGAGGTGAACGCCGCCATCCACGCCGCGGTCGTCGCCGCCAGCGGCAGCGCCACGCTGTTCGCCGTCCACCAGCCGCTGCTGGCGCGCACGAGCTGGAGCAACCGCTCCCTGCTGCACGGGGACCGGAACGAGACGTGGCGCGAGCACGTCCAGATCGTCGCCGCCATCTGCGAGGGGGACCCGGTGCGGGCCCGGCGCCTGGTCGAGGAGCACATCGACCAGTGGCTCACGGCGGCCGAGCTCAGCGACGAACCGGGCCCGGAGGAGGAGGCGTGAACCGCGACACCTGGACCCTGGAGCGCGACCACGTCGACCTGCGCCGTCCCGGCGTCGAACCCCGCGTCGTGACGCTGGACGCCGCCCCGCAACGGCTCACGCTCGACCTGGCGCGGACCGCGGTCGTCGTGGTGGACCTGCAGAACGACTTCTGCCACCCCGACGGCTGGCTCGCCTCGATCGGGGTGGACGTCTCGGGCGCCACCGCCCCGGTGGAACCCCTGCGCGCGACGCTGCCGCCGCTGCGGGCGGCCGGGGCGCAGGTCGTCTGGCTGAACTGGGGCAACCGGCCCGACCGGGCGAACCTGCCGCCGGGGGTCCGGCACGTCTACGACCCCGACGGGTCCTCGACGGGGATCGGCGACGAGCTCGCGAACGGTTCGCGCGTCCTGACCGAGGGCAGCTGGTCGGCCGCGCTCGTCGACGGTCTCGTGCCGGAGCCGCAGGACGTGGCCGTCGCGAAGTTCCGCATGAGCGGGTTCTTCGACACCGAGCTCGACTCCGTCCTGCGCCGGATGCGCGTCGACACGCTCCTGTTCGCCGGCGTCAACACCGACCAGTGCGTGCTCGCGACGTTGTCCGACGCCGCGTGCCTGGGCTACGACGTGGTCCTCGTCGAGGACCTGTGCGCCACGACGTCCCCGCGGTTCTGCACCGACGCGACGCTCTACAACGTCCGTCAGGTGTTCGGTTTCACCACCACCTCCGCGCAGCTGCGCGCTGCCCTCACCGCCTGATCCCCACCCCGACGAAGGAGAACCCCGTGTCCGTCGCCCCGATCGTGAAGAACGTCGCCGACATCACCCCGCACTTCATCGGCGAGAACCGCACCGTCAAGCTCGCCGTCCTCGCCGGCCCCGCCGACGGGTCCGGCACGACCGTCGTCTTCGAGATCTGGGAACCGGGCGGCTCGCAGCCGGACAACTCCCACGAGGAGTCGACCGAGACGTTCATCGTCCTGCAGGGCACCGCGACCGCGTACTCCGACGAGCACACCGCCGAACTCGTCCCCGGCCAGGTCATCGTGCTGCCCGAGGGGTCCGTGCACCACATCGTCAACACCTCCGCCACCGAGCGGCTCTACACGATCACCGTGATGGCCAACGACGGCGGGTTCTCCGACCTCATCACGACCGGCCCGGTCGCGGAGTTCGACGCCGCCGACCTCGCTGTCCTCTCCGGCGTCCTGGTCTGAGCCGGTGAGCGCGGAACCCGACGAGCAGGGGCTCCTGGCGGCCGTCACCCGCTACGAGCGCGCCCTCACGGCGAACGACGTCGCCGAGCTCGACGCCCTGTTCGCCGGCGGGGACGCGACGCTGCGGGCCGACGGGACCGCTGCCCTGGTGGGGCACGACCACATCGCGCGGTTCCGCGCCCGTCGCGGCGGCGCCCCGGCCCGCTGGCTGCGGCGGGTCCACGTCCGGTGGATCTCGCCCGACGACGCCCTCGTGGTCGCCGAGGCGGACCGGGTGGACGGGCACGGCCTGCAGACCCAGTGGTGGCGACGGCAGGCCGGGGTGTGGACCGTCCACGCCGCGCACGTCTCCGGCGGGCCGTCGCCGGCGCGTCCCGGGGCCGGTCCCGACGAGCAGGAGGACCCCGCCACCTGGCGGGTCCGGTTCGCACCGGAACCCGCGGCCGCCGGCCCCCTGGCCGGGCTGGGGGTCGCGGTGAAGGACCTCATCGCCGTCGCCGGGCACGCGATCGGCGGCGGCGTCCCCGCGTGGCGGGAGCAGGCCCGGCCTGAACCCGCGAACGCGCCCGCCCTGCAGCGCCTGCTCGACGCCGGGGCGCACGTCGCCGGCATCGCGCAGACCGACGAGCTCGCCTTCTCGCTGATGGGCGTCAACGAGCACTCGGGCACCCCCGTCAACGTCAACGCCCCCGGCCGGGTGCCGGGTGGGTCGACGTCCGGGCCGGCGGCGGCCGTCGCCGCGGGAACGGCCGACCTCGGGCTGGGCACCGACACCGCGGGCTCGCTGCGCGTGCCGGGGTCCTACTGCGGTCTGCACGCGTGGCGCCCCACGCACGGCGTCGTCCCCGTCGACGGGGTGCTGCCGCTGGCCCCCGCCTTCGACACCGTCGGGCTGCTCACCCGCGACGGCGCCACCCTGCGCCGCGCCGGCCTGGAGCTCCTGCGGCAGCAGCCCACGGGCCGGGCCCCGCAGGCGTTGCTGCGCAGCCGGACCCTGATGGCGCTGGCCACGCCCGAGACGGCGCTGGCCGTCGAGGCGGCGCTCGCCGCGCTGTCGGTGGCGACCGGGATCCCGGTCCGCGACGTGGAGGTCGACCCCGCCGCCCCCGCGGCCTGGACCACGGCCTTCCGCACCGTGCAGGCCGCCCAGGCCTGGGCGGCCCACGGGGCGTTCCTCAGCGCGAACCCCGACGCCGTCTCGCCGTCGGTGGCCGCCCGGTTCCGGGCGGGCGCAGCCGTCACCGACGAGCAGGTGGGCGCGGCCCGCCAGGAGAGCGCCCGCGTCTCGGCGTGGCTGGCGCAGGTCCTGCAGCAGGGCTGGCTGTGCCTGCCCAGCACGTCCACCCCGGCTCCCCGCGTCGACTCGACCGGCGAGAAGTTCGAGCTGGCGCGCGGCGGGACGCTGCAGCTGACGACCCTCGCCTCCCAGACCGGGGTCCCGGCCCTGAACCTGCCCTGGGCCCGGGTCGGCACCCTGCCGGTCGGCCTGTGCGTGCTCGCGCCGCGGGGGGCCGACGCCGACCTGCTGGACCTGCTGCGGGTGCTCGGCCCGGCCTGACCCCGCGGGGTCGGCCGGGTCAGCCGGCCCGGCCCGTCACGCCGCGGGCGCCGGGGGAGCCTGCTCCTCCGGCGCCTCCTCGGGGTGGCGCACCCGGCGACGCCGGGAGTTCGCCCCGGCGGCCTTCGGGTTCTCCGGTTCGTCTGGCACGAGCTCGTGGTGCACGTACCGCAGGACCACCGTGACGATCGCGGTGACGGGCACGGCCAGGAACGCGCCGGTGATGCCGAACAGGGTGCCGCCGATCGTCACCGAGCCGATGACGACGGCGGGGTGCAGGGCCAGCGACTTGCCGACCAGCAGCGGCTGCAGGACGTTGCCCTCGAGCTGCTGGACCAGCAGCACGATGCCCAGCACGATCAGCGCCTGGACCCACCCGAGGGTCACCAGGGCCACCAGGACGGCCAGGACACCCGTCACCACGGCCCCGACGATGGGGATGAAGGCGGCGAAGAAGATGGCCACCGCCAGCGGCAGGGCGAACGGCACGCCCACGATGGCCATGCCCACGCCGATGAACACGGCGTCGACCAGGGCGACGGCGGCCTGGGACAGGATGTAGCCGCGGATCGCGGTCCAGATGCGACCGCCCAGGGCGGTCGCGTGGCGGTGCGCCTCCGGGCTCAGCCAGCGGCGCGACCACGGCAGCAGCCGGTCGCCGTCGGAGAGGCAGAAGAACGACAGGACCAGCACCAGCAGGAACGTGACGATGCCGGAGCCGACGCTGGCGCCCACCGTCCCGACCCCGCCCACCACGCTCAGGGCGATCGACTGGGCGTTGGTCTGCAGCTCGGTGATGCCCTGGTCGACGAGGTTGCCGATCTGGTCGTCCCCCAGGTTCAGGGGCGGGCCGGTGACCCACAGCTGGACCTTGTCCAGGCCCGCGACGGCGGAGTCGGCCACCTCACCGGCTTGGTCGGCCACGTTGGGGATGAGCGCGGCGAAGATGCCGACCACGACGGCGATCAGCAGGACGATCGAGACCAGCGCCGCGATCGAGCGCGGCAGCACCGCCCGCAGCACCTGGGCCAGCGGCCACAGGATCGCGCTGAGCAGGATCGCCAGGAGCAGGGGCAGCAGCAACGACCAGCCCTTGCCCAGCAGCCAGATCAGGCCGGCCAGGCCGACGCCGAGCACCAGCAGGCGCAGCGTCCAGCGCGAGGCCTCGGTGACCCCCCGCTCGACCACCTGCAGCGGGCGCCGGTGCGGACCGGGGGGTGTGGGGGTGGGCGGGGTGGCCGGTTGGTCAGTCACTGCCGGATGCTCTCAGGTGATCAACAGGTCGGCACCCCGCCGCGCGGGTCGGTGCCCCTCAGTGCCCCCGGTCGACCCACTCCTGCAGGTGCGGGCTCTCGTCGCCGATCGTCGTGTCGTCCCCGTGGCCGGTGTGCACGCGGGTCTCGGGAGGCAGCTCGAACAGGACGTCGCGGATCGAGTCGACGATCGTGGCGAAGCTGGAGAACGAGCGGCCCGTGGCCCCCGGGCCCCCGGCGAACAGCGTGTCGCCGGTGAAGACCGTCGCCAGCTCCGGGGCGTACAGGCTCACCGCCCCCGGCGTGTGGCCGGGGGTGTGCAGGACGTGCAGGTCGGTCCCGGCGACCGTGACGACCTCCCCGTTCGCCAGGTCCGTCGTCGGCACGCCCTCGTGGGTCAGCTCCCAGACCTCGCGGTCGGCCGGGTGCAGCAGGACCGGCACCGGGTGGGCGTCGGTGGAGAACCTCGCCGCCAGGGCCGGGGCCTGCCGGACGTGGTCGTCGTGGGCGTGCGTGCACACCACGGCCAGCAGCCGGCGGTCCCCGACCGCGGCCGCGATCGCCTCGACGTCGTGGGGGGCGTCGATCACGACGACCTGCTCGTCGTCGCCGACGATCCACACGTTGTTGTCGACGTCGAACGTCTGCCCGTCCAGGGAGAACGTGCCCGACGTCACGAGGTGCTCGACCCGGGCGCTCAGAAGATCACCACCGAGCGCAGCACGTCGCCGGCCTGCATGGTGGCGAAGGCTCGCTCGACGTCGCCGAGCCCGATGCGCTCGGACACGAACGCGTCCAGCGGCAGCCGGCCGTCCGCGTGCAGCTCCAGCAGCTGGCCGAAGTCGCGCTCGGGCAGGCAGTCGCCGTACCAGGACGACTTCAGCGCCCCGCCGCGGCCGAACACGTCCAGCAGCGGAACCTGCAGCTGCATCTGCGGCGTCGGCACCCCCACCAGGACGACCGTGCCCGCGAGGTCGCGCGCGTAGAACGCCTGCCGCCACGTCTCGGGGCGGCCCACCGCGTCGATGACGACGTCGGCGCCGAAGGAGTCGGTGAGGTCCTGCACGGCCTTCACGACCTCGTCCTCGGACAGCCCCCGCGAGTTCACGGTGTGCGTGGCGCCGAGCTGCTTCGCCCACGCCAGCTTCTTGTCGTCCAGGTCGACCGCGATGACCCGGCGGGCCCCGGCCAGCACGGCCCCGGCGACGGCCGCGCACCCGACGCCCCCGCAGCCGATGACCGCGACGGTGTCCCCGCGCTGCACGGGGGCGGTGTTGACCGCGGCCCCGATCCCGGCCATGACGCCGCAGCCCAGCAGCCCGGCGACGGCCGGGTCCACGGAGGGGGCCACCTTCGTCGCCTGACCGGCCGCCACCAGCGTCTTGGCCGCGAACGCGCCGATGCCCAGGGCCGCGGTCAGGGGGGTGCCGTCGGTCAGGGTCATCTTCTGCGTGGCGTTGTGGGTGGCGAAGCAGTACTGCGGCCGGCCGCGCTTGCAGGCGCGGCACTGCCCGCACACCGCGCGCCAGTTCAGGACCACGGTGTCGCCGACGGCGACGTTCGTGACGCCCTCGCCGACCGCCGAGACGACCCCGGCGGCCTCGTGGCCCAGCAGGAACGGGTAGTCGTCGGTGATGCCGCCCTCGCGGTAGTGCAGGTCGGTGTGGCAGACGCCGCACGCCTTCACGTCGACGACCACCTCCCCGGCGACCGGGTCGGGCACCACGATGTCGACGGTCTCGACGGGCGCGCCCTTGCTGCGGGAGATGACTGCGGGAACGGTCCAGGCCATGGGGGGACCCTAACGACGCGCCCGGACACCCGCAGCGCCCCGGTAGCCTGGAGCCCGTGACCCTCCACCTGCACGACAGCGCCAGCGGCGCGGTGCGCGAGTTCGCGCCGCTCGTCCCCGGGCAGGTCGGCATCTACGTCTGCGGCCCCACGCCGCAGGGGTCACCGCACCTCGGTCACGTCCGCAGCCAGGTCGCCTTCGACGTGCTGCGCCGCTGGCTGGAGCGGTCCGGGCTGGCCGTGACGATGGTCCGCAACGTCACCGACATCGACGACAAGATCCTCGCCAAGGCCGCCGAGGCCGGGGTCGAGTGGTGGGCGCACGCCTACCGCCACGAGCGGGAGTTCTCCGCGGCCTACGACGCCCTCGGCGTCCTGCCCGCCACCGTCGAGCCGCGCGCGACGGGCCACGTCCCGGAGATGGTCGAGCTCATCGCCCGCCTCGTCGAGCGCGGCCACGCCTACGCCGCCGCCGACGGCTCCGGCGACGTCTACTTCGACGTGCGCTCCTGGCCCGCCTACGGCGAGCTGACCCACCAGGAGCTCGACGACATGGAACCGGCCGCCGACGCCGACCCGCGCGGCAAGCGCGACCCGCGGGACTTCGCGCTGTGGAAGGGCGCCAAGGCGACCGAACCCGCCAGCGCCTCCTGGGACACCCCCTGGGGTCGTGGACGTCCCGGTTGGCACCTGGAGTGCTCGGCCATGATCGGGCGCTACCTCGGGCCGGCGTTCGACATCCACGGCGGCGGCCTGGACCTGCGTTTCCCGCACCACGAGAACGAGCAGGCCCAGTCCCGCGCCGCTGGGGACGGGTTCGCCAACTTCTGGCTGCACAACTACTTCGTCACCATGTCGGGCGAGAAGATGAGCAAGTCGCTCGGCAACGTCCTCGGCATCCCGCACCTGCTGGAGAGCCACCGCGCCGTCGCCCTGCGCTACTACCTCGTCGCCGGGCACTACCGCTCGCACCTGGAGTGGTCGGAGAACTCCCTCGTCGAGGCCGAGGCCGCCTACTCCCGGCTCGAGGGGTTCGTGCGCCGGGCCGCCGAGCGCCTGGGCACTCACGGCGAGCCCGCGCAGGTGCCGGCGGCCTTCGCGGCCGCGATGGACGACGACCTGGCCACCCCCGCGGCGCTCGCGGTCCTGCACGACACCGTCCGCGCCGGGAACTCGGCGCTCGCGTCCGGGGACGAGGCGGGGCTGCGCGCGGCGCTGGACGAGGTCCGCGCCGGGCTCGACGTGCTGGGGCTGGACCCGTTCGCCCACCCCTGGGCGTCGCAGGCCCGGGGCGCCGACGGCTCCCGGGACGCGCTGGACGTGCTCGTGCGCGCCCGGCTCGAGGACCGCGCCGCCGCCCGCGCGGCGAAGGACTTCGCCACCGCCGACGCCGTGCGCGACTCCCTGAAGGCCGCGGGCATCGTGATCGAGGACACCCCCACCGGGGCACGGTGGGTTCTGGAAGGTGAGCAGTAGTGGCAGGCAACTCCCAGCGCCGCGGCGCGACGAGCAAGGGCAAGAAGGGTCCGACGGGGGGCAGCGGCGGCAAGAACCGGCGCAGCCTCGAGGGCAAGGGGCCGACGCCCAAGGCCGTCGACCGCCCGTACCACCCCGCCGCGAAGGCGGCCGCCAAGGGCGCGCACCGCTCGGCGACCACCAACGCGCGCCCGGGCGGGCGTCCCCCGGTGCGGCGCAAGAGCACCGGTGAGACCGAGTGGATCGCCGGCCGGAACTCGATCGTCGAGGCGCTGCGCGCGGAACTGCCCATCACGGGCATCTACGTCGCCTCGCGCATCGAGAGCGACGACCGCGTGCGCGAGATCCTCAAGGCCGCCGGCGACCGCGGCATCCCGCTGCTGGAGGCCTCGCGCCAGGACCTCGACCGGTTCACCGACGGCGCCGTCCACCAGGGTGTCGCGGCCAGCGTGCCGCCGTACGACTACCAGCACCCTATGGACCTGCTGGAGGCTGCGGTCGACTCCGGCCGTCCGGCGCTCATCGTGGCCCTCGACGGGGTCACGGACCCGCGCAACCTGGGCGCGGTCGTCCGCTCGGTCGCCGCGTTCGGCGGTCACGGCGTGGTCGTGCCCGAACGCCGGGCCGCGGGCATGACGGCCTCGGCGTGGAAGACGTCGGCCGGTGCGGCCGCACGGGTCCCCGTCGCGCGCGCGACGAACCTCAACCGGGCCCTGGAGGAGTACCAGAAGGCCGGGCTGTTCGTCGTCGGCCTGGACGCCGAGGGCGACGTGGACCTGCCGGAGCTGCGGCTCGCCGACGGCCCGATCGTCGTCGTGGTCGGCGCCGAGGGCGCGGGCCTGTCCCGGTTGACGCGCGAGAAGTGCGACCAGGTCGTGAGCATCCCCATGGCCGGTGCCGTGGAGTCCCTCAACGCCGGGGTGGCCGCGGGCATCGCGCTGTACGAGGTCGCGCGGCACCGGTGAGCCTCGACGTCTTCGTCACCCGGTACGCCGACGGGGCCGAGGCCGGCCTCGACCCCGCGGCGGTCCGGGCCGTCCTGGAACCGGTGGCCGCCGAGCGCGACCGGCAGCACTCCTTCCTGCGCGTCGGCACCGAGGACGAGTCCCTGGACGTCTACGGCTGGGACGGTTCGGACGCGCCGCTGGAGCAGTTGATGATCGAGATCGACGGCGAGGACGTGCGCCCCCTGGTGCTCGAACTGGCCCGGCGCACGCGGGCCGCCCTCGCCCTGGAGGACGGGCCGGTCGCGGTCACCGACGCCGACCTGCTGGCCCACCTGCCCGCCGAGCTGCGGGCCGGTGCCGTGGTCGTCACGTCGGTCGAGGAGTTCAGCGCCTTCCTCGCCGGCTGAGGCGCCCTCCCCGCGCCTGCGGCAGACGGGGGAAAACCCCGGGAGCCGGGGCCGCGGACACGGCACACTGGTCCGCGTCCCCGTCACCGGGCCCCCGGCGTCGCCGGTGGGGTTTCCGGACGTCGGCGGTGACGCGCTGTGGTGACAGGTCCCTGTCGAGGTTCGACTCCTCCGCAGTGGCGTCACTTCCTGCCCGGCCCACCGGCCGGGGCTGCCGGCCACGACCAGCGGGCCGCCACGTGCGTGTGGCGGTCCCCGTCGCGACCGTTCGCAGGAGGTGATGTCCACGCCTCGGCGCCCGGTACCGATCCAGGGAGAGCACCGCCGTGGCCCGCCACGTCACCGTCCGCACCGGAACCCGCGCCGTCGTCACTGTCGACGGGCTCGTCGTCGCCGTCCTCGACCCGGGGCGCCACCGCCTGCCCGGCCGGCGGTCCCGGCGCGCGGTCGAGGTTGTCGACGTCCGCGAGAACCTCCTGCTGATCACCAGCCAGGAGGCCGCGGCGCTCGACGTCCCGGGGGTCCGGTTCGCGATCGCGGTGCGGCTGCGCACCGTCGACCCCGTCGCGTTCGGCACGGTCTCGCAGAGCCCGCTCGACGACGTCCGGCTGTCCGCGCAGGTCGCGGCCCGCGACTGGATCGCTGCGCGGACCCTCCAGGACGTCCTGACGGAACGGGCCGGTGCGACGGCGGACCTGACGGCCGGCGTCGCAGCCGGCGTCGCGCGGTTCGGCGTCGAGGTCCTGGAGGTGGCGTTGCGGGACGTGACCGTCCCCGGTGAGGTCCGCCGGGGTCTGCTCGAACTCGCCGTCGCCCGGCACGAGTCGGCAGCCCGCCTGGAGCGGGCCCGGGGCGAGACGGCTGCCCTGCGCGCTCTGGCCAACGGGACCCGTGCGCTGCAGGACAACCCGGCGCTGTTGCAGCTGCGCACGGTGCAGGCGGCGGTCGAGCGGGGCGGGCAGGTGGTCCTGCACGTCGGGGAGGTCGCCGGTTAGCATCGTGAACGGGCAGTCTGTTGAACCAGCAGGTATTTGAAAAGACAAATACCTGCTACCCTGTCCGGATGACTGAGCAGACGCCCCGCTGGCTCAACCCTGACGAACGCCGCGTGTGGCTGCGCCTCAGCGCGCTCATGGAACTGCTGCCCGCCGCGCTCGACGCGCAGCTGCAGCGCGACGCCGACCTGACGAAGACGGCGTACCTGACCCTGGCGATGCTGTCCGAGGAACCCACCCGCAGCCTGCGGATGAGCGAGCTCGGTGCTCGTTCCAACGCCAGCCCCTCGCGCATCTCCCACGTCGTCTCCCGCCTGGAGAAGGACGGCTGGGTGCGCCGCGAGAAGAGCCCCTGCGACGGGCGCGGGCAGGTCGCGATCCTCACCGACGCCGGCTACGACAAGGTCGTCGCCTCGGCGCCCGGGCACGTCGAGCGGGTCCGGGAACTCGTCTTCGACCCGCTGGCCGAGGGCGACCTCGGCGACCTGGACGCCGTCATGGTCAAGCTGCTCGACGTGCTCGACCCGGACGCCCGGTTCGCCGCGACCGCCCTGGCCCGCGAGGTCTGCTGAGCCGCCTACACGTGGTCGCGCCAGGAGTGCTGGGGCTCGTACCCCAGCACCCGGCGGGCCTTGTCGATGGACAGCAGGGTCTCGTGCTCGGCGAGCTCCTTGCGGACCTCGACGCCCGGGTACACCTCGGCCAGCAGCGACGCCGACGAGCGCGTCATGACGGTGTCGGCGTTGGCGACGATGCACACCTCGACCCCGGGCCCCTTGCGCTGCAGGGCCAACCGCACCGCCTGGGCGCCGTCGCGGGCGTCGATGTAGCCCCACAGGTTCCACTTGCGCAGCGTCGGGTCGTGGTCGAACGAGGGGAACTTCGCGTAGTCCTCCACGTGCATGACGTTGGAGAACCGCAGGCCCGTCATCGTCAGGTCCGGGACCCAGCGGCAGAAGTGCCGCGCCATCTCCTCCTCGAGGGACTTCACGAGCGAGTACGTCGACTCCGGCCGCACCGGGTACTCCTCGTCCAGCGGCGCGTACGGCGGGGGAGCGGCCTCGAACGGCAACCCCAGCACCGTCTCGCTGGAGGCCCACACCACGTTCTTCACCCCCGCGGCGCGCGCGGCGTCGAACACGTTCCAGGTGGCCGCCGAGTTGTTGCGGAACGTCGTCGCGTTCGGTGCCAGCCCCGGGGCGGGGATGGCTGCGAGGTGCACGACCGCCTCGAAGGGCCCACCGCGTTCCTCGATGCGGCCCGTCAGCGCCTCGGTCACCTGCCCGTGGTCGCTCAGGTCGATCCGCACGAACTGCACGTCGTCGCCGGCCACCAGCCCCGGGGGCGGGGTCTGGTCCAGCGCGAGCACCGAGTACCCGTGGTCGAGCAGGTCGCGCAGCACGACGCGGCCCAGCTTTCCGGCCGCTCCCGTCAGGGCGATCCGGGTTCCTGCAGACACCAGCGTCCTCCAGCGGTTCAGTCGTCGTCGGCGACCACGCGGATCGCCTGGGTGTCGACGCCGAGCACGGCTCGTTCGTCGGGTTTGTTCGGCAGCACAGCCGTCACGTAGGAGTGGACGGCCTCTTCGAGGCCGACGTCGCGGCTGGCCTTCTCGGACAGGTACCAGCGGTGTTCCAGCACCTCGTGGAACAGTTCAGCGGCCTCCATGCGACCCCGCAACTCGCGGGGGACCGCGCGCTGCACGGGTTCGAAGACGTCGGCCACCCAGTCGTGCGCCACGATCTCCTCGTCCTCGCCCTGGCGGTCGTTCGCCGCGGTGTAGGAGTCGAGGTCGTTGAGCAGCCGGCGCGCCTGGTTCTCCTCCGCGTCCAGCCCCGTCAGGCGCAGCAGCCGGCGCGAGTGGTGACCGGCGTCGACGACCTTCGGCTCGATGCGGACGGTGGTGCCGTCGATGTCGGTGGTGATGGCCAGCTCGCCGACGTCGAACCCCAGGTCGTTCAGGCGCCGGATGCGGGCCTCGACGCGCCAGCGCTCGCCCTTCTCGAAGGACTCCGGCTCCGTCAGCTCCACCCACAGCGCCTCGTACCGGGACACGATGCGGTCCGCGATCGCCAGCACCTCGTCCATGTCGGCGTCCAGCGCCTCGGAGGCCACGACGTCCATGAGCTCGCCCGCGATGTTCGTGCGGGCCAGGTCGAGGTCGTAGGCGCGCTGCCCCGTGGACAGCTCGTCGTACAGCTCACCGGTCTCGGCGTCCACGAGGTAGGCCGCGAAGGCCCCCGCGTCGCGCCGGAACAGGGCGTTCGACAGCGACACGTCGCCCCAGTAGAAACCCGTCAGGTGCAGCTTCACCAGCAGCACCGCGAGCGCGTCGACGGCGCGCTTGGCGGTGTCGGGGCGCAGCATCTGGCTGTACAACGCGCGGTAGGGCAGCGAGTACTGCAGGTGGCGCGTCACCAGCACCGCGTTCAAGGGCTCGCCGTCGCGGTCGACGCGGCCGGTGATGACCGCCACCGGTGCCACGGACGGCACCTCGAGGCGGTTCAGCAGCCGCAGCATCCGGTACTCGCGGTGCGCGATCGGCGCGTTCGTCTCCTTGACCGCCAGCACCCGGTTGCCGAGCTTCACGAACCGCACGACGTGCCGGGAGATGCCTCGCGGCAGCGCGGCCAGGTGCTCCTGCGGCCACTCCTCCAGCGGGACGTCCCACGGCAGGTCCAGGAGCTGGGGGTAGGGCCGGGCTGCGGTGATCTGCAGCGACGCCGCCGTCTCGGTGCTCACCGCGTCATCCTCTCAGGCTCGGACGCGCGAAGGGCCGCCAACTCCCGGGGGGAGCCGACGGCCCTTCGCCGCGGACGTCAGGCGCCGATGCGCTCACCGCTGGTCACGTCGAACAGGTGCACGTGGCCCTGCTTCGGCGTGAAGTGGACCGTCGAGCCCTTCTCCGGGGGACGGCGGCCGTCGACGCGCGCGATGACCTGGTGCGACTCCCCGCCCGGCTGGGCCAGCGAACCGTAGATGTAGGCGTCGGCGCCGAGCTCCTCGACGACCTCGACCTGCACCGGCAGACCGGAGGTGGACAGCTCCAGGTCCTCCGGGCGGACGCCCAGGGTGACCTTGTTGCCGGTGCCGGAGAGCAGACCGCGCTCCACGGGGTGGACGGTGTCGCCGAACTTCAGGCCGCCGTCGGTGGCGTCCAGGGTCAGCAGGTTCATCGCGGGCGAGCCGATGAACCCGGCGACGAAGACGTTGTTCGGGTGGTCGTACATGCGGCGCGGGGTGTCGACCTGCTGCAGCAGACCGTCCTTGAGGACCGCGACGCGGTCACCCATCGTCATGGCCTCGACCTGGTCGTGCGTGACGTAGACCGTCGTGACGGCCAGCCGGCGCTGCAGCGACGCGATCTGGGTACGGGTCTGCACGCGCAGCTTGGCGTCGAGGTTCGACAGCGGCTCGTCCATGAGGAAGACCTGCGGCTGGCGGACGATCGCGCGGCCCATGGCGACGCGCTGACGCTGACCACCGGAGAGGGCCTTCGGCTTGCGGGTCAGGTACTGCTCGAGGTCGAGGATCTTCGCGGCTTCCTGCACACGACGCTTGATCTCGTCCTTGGGCGTGCCGGCGATCTTCAGGGCGAAGCCCATGTTGTCGGCGACCGTCATGTGCGGGTACAGCGCGTAGTTCTGGAACACCATCGCGATGTCGCGGTCCTTCGGCGGGACCGTCGTGACGTCGCGGTCACCGATGAGGATGCGTCCGCCGTTGACGTCCTCGAGACCGGCGAGCATGCGCAGGGAGGTGGACTTGCCGCAGCCGGAGGGGCCGACGAGGACGAGGAACTCGCCGTCCTCCACGTGCAGGTCCAGGGCGTCGACCGCGGGCTTGTCGCCCCCGGGGTAGATGCGCGTCGCCTTGTCGAACGTGACCGTAGCCATCGTCGTGTGTCCTTCCACCGGCAGGTACGTGCCGGACGATCCGTCGTGGAATGGGGTCTTCAGTTGTCCCGGGCTCGGCCACCGTGAACGGTCGCGTCGCTGCGGTCCCCGGATCATGCACGACGAACCGGGCCGGGGCAAGGGTCGCGGCCGTGCGCTTTTCGCCACGTCCGCCGGGATGGTCCCGGGCCGACGCGTTGTTGACACCCGTGGACGCCACGTGAGTACGGCGTCCGGGGGACAGCTGGCGCCCTGGTCGTCGGCTCCCTCGAGCGTGGAGGACACTGGGGACGTGGACCTGGAAGAGACCAAGCTGCCCGGCGTGGGGCTGCGGCACGACTTCACCACCGCCCGCGGGCGGCGCATCGGGGTGATCTCGACCCGCGGCGGCGAGCGCGAGCTGCTCGTCTACTCCCAGGACGACCCCGACGCGTGCCACGCCGTGATCGACCTCGACGGCGACGAGGCCGAGGTGCTCGCCGAGCTGCTCGGTCAGCCGCGCGTCATCGAGCGCCTCGCCCGGCTGCGCGAGCAGATCGAGGGGCTGGCCACCGAGGGCATCTACCTCGAGGACGGCTCGCCGTACGTCGGCAGGACCCTGGGCGACGCCGCGATCCGCAGCCGCACCGGCGCCTCCGTCGTGGCGCTCGTGCGCAACGGCGAGGTCGTCCCCTCGCCCGTGCCGTCCCAGCAGTTCCGCTCGGGTGACAAGATCGTGGTCGTCGGCACCCAGGAAGGCGTCCGCGCGACCGCGGAACTGCTGCACAACGGCTGATCACGCGGGCTGACGCCCCACCACCGGAAGGACGGACCTCGACAGGTGCACACCGCTGCTCTGCTCATCGAGCTCGGTGCGGTCATCTTCGGGCTCGGTCTCGTCGGTCGCCTCGCCGGACGCCTCGGCATCTCCCCGGTGCCGCTCTACCTGCTCGCCGGCCTCGCCTTCGGGGCCGGCGGGGTCTTCCCGCTCAACGCCCCCGAGGGCTTCCTCGACGCGGCGTCGGAGATCGGCGTCGTCATGCTCCTGCTCCTGCTGGGGCTGGAGTACTCCGCCGGCGACCTGCTGGGCAACCTGCGCCGCCAGGCCCCCGTCGGGGTCCTCGACCTGCTCCTCAACGGCCTGCCCGGGGCGGCGTTCGGGCTGCTGCTCGGCTTCGGGCCCATCGGCGCCCTGGCCATGTTCGGCATCACCGCCGTCAGCTCCTCCGGCATCGTCGCCAAGGTCCTGGCCGACCTCGGCCGCCTCGGCAACCGCGAGACCCCCGCCGTCCTCGGGATCCTCGTCCTGGAGGACCTCGGGATGGCCGTCTACCTGCCCGTGCTGACCGCCGTCCTGGCCGCCTCCGGGGTCTGGGAGGCGACCGGCTCGGTCCTCATCGCCCTGGCGTGCCTGGCCGTCGCTCTCGTCGTCGCCCTGCGCTGGGGCCACGTCATCTCGAAGTTCGTCTCCGCGGGCTCCAGCGAGGTCACGCTGCTGCGCGTCCTGGGCCTGGCGCTCCTGGTCGCCGGGGTCGCCGAGCAGCTGCACGTCTCCGCCGCCGTCGGCGCGTTCCTGCTCGGCATCAGCCTGTCCAACGACCTGGAGGAGGAGGCCCACCACCGCCTCGAACCCCTGCGGGACCTGTTCGCCGCCGTGTTCTTCGTCTCCTTCGGCCTCTCGACCGACCCCAGCTCGCTGCCGCCGGTGCTGCTGCCCGCGCTCGGTCTCGTCGTGGTCGGGGTGGGCACCAAGCTCGTCACCGGCTGGGTCGCCGCCAAGCGCGCCGGCATCGCCGTGCCCGGCCGCGTCCGCGCCGGGGCCGCGC
This sequence comes from Kineococcus rhizosphaerae, assembly GCF_003002055.1. Classification (NCBI taxonomy): domain Bacteria; kingdom Bacillati; phylum Actinomycetota; class Actinomycetes; order Kineosporiales; family Kineosporiaceae; genus Kineococcus; species Kineococcus rhizosphaerae. The sequence goes on along the minus strand of NZ_PVZF01000014.1, from coordinate 39,945 downwards.
TCATCCCGCGCGGGGAGTTCTCCATCGTCATCGCCGGCCTGGCCACCGCCGCCGGCGTCGACCCCCGGCTCGCGGCGCTCGCGGCCGCCTACGTCCTCGTGATGGCGGTCCTGGGCCCGGTGCTGGCGCGCTTCGCCGACCCGTGGGCGCGCGCGTACGTCCGCCGGCAGCGGGAGAAGGCCGTCACGGCCCGCTGAGGCCCGCGGGGCGCCCGTCGCCGCCCGCCCGTGCACCCGGCTGCACCGTGACCCGTCCGAGGTGTTCCTCGCGGGGCCGTCCGCCGTGCCGTGGACCGGCGGCCGAGGAGTGGGTTGACACTCCAAACATCAGACCATTAGCGTCAACGGACACACACAGCTTTGATGCGCTCAACGAGGAGGCACCATGTTCGCGCTCCTGGTGTGCCGGAAAGATGCGAGTACCCAGCGATCGTGCGACCGGTGCTCCCGATCTCGCTGTATTGATCAGATGACTGAGGACGGCTCGAGGTCCACCGGGGGACCGGCGGGGACCAGCCGCGGGGAGCACCCGTGGCCCTGACCCCGCTGCGGCCCACGACGGTCGCGCGTGCCGCGGACACGGGCACCCGTGGTCGCTCCGCGGCCCGGCGCAGCCTGCGCCGGCACTGGCAGCTGTACCTGATGCTGGCCGTCCCGCTGCTGTGGTTCGTCGTCTTCAAGTACGTGCCGATGGTCAACGCCGTCATCGCCTTCAAGCAGTACAACGTGGTCGACGGCATCTGGGGCAGCGACTGGGTGGGCCTGGCCAACTTCCAGCGCTTCTTCGACAACCCGGTCTTCGGCCGCATCGTCTCCAACACGTTCATCCTGTCCGTGTACGCCGTGCTGGCCGGTTTCCCGGTGCCGATCGTCCTGGCGCTGGCGATCAACGAGGTGCGGCTGCGCTTCTTCGCCCGCACGGTCCAGCTCGTCACCTACGCCCCGTTCTTCATCTCCACGGTGATCATCGTGTCGATGACGATCCTGGTGCTGTCCCCGCGCATCGGGCTGCTCTCGGACGTCTTCGGCTTCTTCGGGGCCGACCAGCCCAACGTGCTGGGTGACCCGGACGCCTTCCGGCACGTCTACGTCTGGACGGACGTGTGGCAGACGGCCGGGTACTCGGCCGTCATCTACCTCGCGGCCCTGGCCGGCATCGACCCCACGCTGTACGAGGCGGCCCGGGTCGACGGGGCCAACCGCCTGCAGAAGATCATCGCCGTCGACCTGCCCGGCATCGCGCCCACCGCCGTGATCATCCTCATCCTCGGCGTCGGCAACGTCATGTCGCTCGGCTTCGAGAAGGCCTTCCTGCTGCAGAACCCGCTGAACCTGTCGCAGTCGGAGGTCATCGCGACCTACACCTACAAGGTCGGTCTCATCAACGCCGACTTCAGCCTCGCCAGCGCCATCGGCCTGTTCAACTCCGCCATCAACCTCGTGCTGCTGGTGACGGTCAACCGGGTCGCCAAACGAGTCACCGGGAGTGGTCTGTGGTGAGCGGCACGACGCAGTCCTCGACGTCCTCGGCGCAGGAGCGACCCGCGAGGCGGCCCCGGCGGCCGGCGGGCCAGGTGCACCGGTCGCGGCAGGTGAAGGACCCCACGGTCGACCGCGTGTTCATGGTCGGGGTCTACGTCCTGCTGGTCACCGCGCTCGTGGTGGTCCTCGTCCCGCTGCTGTACATCCTCGCCAGCTCCTTCAGCTCCCCGGCGGCGGTCTCGGCCGGGCGGGTGTTCCTGTGGCCGGTGGACTTCACGGTGCGCGGCTACGAGGTGGCCCTGAGCAACTCGGCGATCGTCACCGGCTTCCTCAACTCGCTCGTCTACACCGTCGTCGGCGCGCTCATCAGCGTCGTCCTGACGATCATGATCGCCTACCCGCTGTCCATCCCCGACCTGTGGGGCCGCAAGGCGATCACCAAGTTCGTCGTGTTCACCATGCTCTTCGCCGGCGGCATCATCCCCACCTACCTCGTCGTGCAGGCCCTGGGGCTGCTCGACACCCGCGGCGCGCTGCTGCTGCCGCAGGCCATCGGCGTCTGGCAGGTCATCATCGCCGTGGCCTTCCTGCGCTCCTCCATCCCCGACGAGCTGCACGAGGCCGCGCAGCTCGACGGCGCCAGCGACCTGCGCATCCTGTTCACCGTCGTCCTGCCGCTGGCCAAGCCGCTCATCGCCGTCATCGCCCTGATGTACGGCATCGCGCAGTGGAACTCCTACTTCGACGCCCTGCTGTACCTGCGCGACCCCGACCTGGCCCCGCTGCAGATCGTGCTGCGCAACATCCTCATCCTCAACACCTCCGGGGGCAGCACCGACGCCGCCGCGATGATGGAGCGCCAGCAGCTGGCCAACCTGCTGAAGTACTCCCTCATCGTCATCGCGACCGTCCCGCTGCTGCTCGTCTACCCGTTCGTGGCCCGCTACTTCACGAAGGGCATCCTCGTCGGCGCGGTCAAGGGCTGACCCGGCGCCCGGCCCCCCCGCTCGTCCCACCACCGTCCGGCGACACGGTCGTCGCCGCCCACCGAAGGGATCCCCATGTCCGCACGACCCGTGTCCGCACGACGACGTCCCCGCGCCCTGGCCCTGGCCCTGGCCGCGCTCACCCTCTTCGCCACGTCCTGCTCCTCCGGGGAGGACGCCGGCGAGGACGCCCAGAAGCTGACGATCTTCGCCGCCCAGGGGCCGGACACCGACCTGGCCTCGAACTCCTTCAGCAAGGAGATGGAGAAGCTCACCGGCACCACGTTCGACTGGCAGACGACGACCTGGGACGGCACCACGGCCGCCGAGGCGCGGCGGATCCAGCTCGCCGGCGGGGACTACCCCGAGGTGTTCCTCATGGTGCCGTGGGTCGACCAGTTCTCCCAGCAGGACCTGCTGCGCTACGGCCAGCAGGGCGTCCTGCAACCGCTGAACGACCTCATCGAGAAGAACGCCCCGAACATCAAGGCGACGTTCGCCGAGAACCCCGACTATGCGAAGCTCGCCACCGCCCCCGACGGCAAGATCTGGGGCCTGCCGCAGTGGAACGACTGCTACCACTGCTCCTACCAGGCCAAGTTGTGGATCAACACGGACTGGCTGGACAAGCTGGGCCTGAAGATGCCCACCACCACCGACGAGTTCTACGACGTCATGGTGGCCTTCAAGACGAAGGACCCCAACGGCAACGGGCAGGCCGACGAGATCCCGCTGACCTCCAGCGTCGACGACCTGCTGCTGCCGTACTTCGTCAACGCCTTCCTCTACGACCCCCAGGGCAGCGGGACCTACCCCTCCACGCTGGCGCTGGAGGACGGGAAGGTGACCCTGCAGGCCCGCCAGGACGCCTACCGGAAGGCCCTGGCCTTCATGGCCAAGATGTACGCCGCGGGCCTCATCGACCCCGCCGCCTTCACCCAGAACCGCGACGCCCTCGTCGCCAAGGGCGACAACGCCGAGGCGCCCCTCGTGGGGGCCGCGACGGCGTTGCACCCCAACATCTTCGTCACCACCGGGCAGGACGACGGGCGCGACAAGGCCTACCAGGCGCTGCCGCCCCTGAAGGGCCCGGACGGCGTGCAGTTCGCCTCCTACAACCTGCCCAGCATGCCGGGCGCCACGTTCGCACTGACGAACAAGGCCAGCGAGGACGAGCAGGTCGCGGCCATCAAGATGATCGACTACATGTTCCCCCAGGACCAGCACGCCCGCGCCGAGTTCGGCATCGAGGGCAAGGACTGGTTCAAGCCCGAGCCGGGGGAGAAGGCCCTGGACGACGAGCTCACCCCGTTCGCCCGCGTCCCCGAGGCCGACCCGAACGTCAAACCCGCCAACGACGGCTGGGGCCCGCTCGCGCAGTACAACTCCAACGCCGACTTCCGCAACGGCCAGGTGCAGCCCGCCGACGGGTACGAGCGCAAGCTGTTCGAGGCCAGCAAGCTGTACGAGCCGTACGTGCCGCAGGACCAGGTGTTCCCGTACTGGTCGGTCTGGGTGCCGCAGGAGGAGTCGGCCGAGGTCGCCGAGCTCACCACCAACATCCAGAACCTCGTCAGCCAGGCCAGCGCCGAGTTCGTCACCGGGACCCGGGACGTGAACGACGACGCGGCGTGGACGTCCTACGTCGACGAGCTCGACAGCACCGGCCTGTCCCGGTACCTGCAGATCGAGCAGAAGGCGTACGACGCCACCAAGTGATCCACCGCCCCCGCCCCGACCCCGGAGAACCATGACCCGCCTGCCCAGCCCCCGGTACGTCATCGCCTGCGACCGCCCCGCCACCCGGTTCGCCGACGCGTTCCTGCTCGGCGACGGGCGGTTGGGGGCGACCGTCGCCGGGGGCGTGGGGACGGAGACCTTTGACCTCAACGCCGACACGCTGTGGTCCGGCGGGCCGATCGGGCCCCGCGACGACGCCGGCGCCGCGCACGTCCTGCCCGCGCTGCGCGAGGCCGTCGCCGCTGGGGACCACCACCGGGCCGACGAACTCGCGGTGCAGCTGCACGGCCCCGGCTGGACGCAGTCCTACCAGCCCGTCGGCCGGCTGGCCTGGCACCACGACCCCGGGGCGGGGACCGAGGAGGTGCAGGGGTACGTCCGCGACCTCGACCTGTCCCGGGCCGTGGCCGGCACCCGGTACTCCCGCGACGGGGCCGAGCGCGTCGTCGAGGCGTTCGTCGCCCCCGGCGCCAGCGCCCTCGTCGCGCTCGCGCCCACCGCGGGCGAGGACCTGCCCGCGGTGGAGTTCACCAGCCCGCACCCGCTGCTGCTGCACCGGGTCGAGGAGGTCGCCGGGGGCACCCTGCTGCTGGCCGCCGGCCGGGTCCCGGCCGGCGTCGTCCCGAACTACGTCCCCTCCGAGGACCCGGTCCGGTACGCCGACGACGACCCGGCCGCGGACGGCACGGTCGCGCGCGGCGGGGGTTTCGCCGTCGCCGCGCTCGTGCACGCGGACGGTGACGGCACGACGGCCCGGTTGACGGCCACCGTCGTCACCGGGTTCCGCGGCTGGCGCGAACGCCCGCTCGCCGACGTCGAGCTGCTGGCGCAGCGGGCGCGCGAGCAGGTCCTGGCCGCCGCGGCCGTCCCGGCGGCGCAGCTGCGCGAGCGCACCGAGGCCGAGCACCGCCGGTTCTTCGACCGGGTGGACCTGGACCTGACGGCCGCGCCGGGGCGCGAGGAGGACGTCGCCGTCGCCCAGCAGGTCTTCGACCTCGGCCGCTACCTGCTCGTGGCCTCCTCCCGGCCCGGGACGCAGGCCGCGAACCTGCAGGGCATCTGGAACGTCGACGTCCGCCCGGGCTGGAGCAGCAACTACACGACGAACATCAACGCCACCATGAACTACTGGGCGGCGGAGACGACCGGCGTGGCCGAGCTGCACCGCCCGCTGCTGGACCTGGCCCGCGACCTCGCCGAGGCGGGGCGCGAGACCGCCCGGCTGGACTACGGCGCGCGCGGGGCGGTCGTGCACCACAACACCGACGTGTGGCGCTTCACGCGGGCGGTGAACGGGCGCCCCCTGTGGTCGAACTGGCCCTCGGCGCTGCCCTGGCTGGCGGCCCACGCCTTCGACCACCTCGACTTCGGGGCCGCCGCCGACGACGTCCTGACGCAGGTGGCCCTGCCGGTGCACCGCGCGGCCGTGGCCGCCGCCCTGGACCTGCTCGTCGAGGACCCCGCCACCGGGGCGCTGCTGCCCAGCCCGTCGACGTCGCCGGAGAACACGTTCCTGCTGCCCGACGGGTCGCAGGCCGCCGTGACGGCCGGTTCGACGATGGACCGCGAGCTGACCCGCGAGGTGTTCACCCACTACCTGCAGCTGCTGGAGCGGGACGGGTCCGCCGGCACCGGGGGCGAGGACGGGGACGAGGCGTTGGCCGCCGAGGTGCGCTCCGCGCTGGCCCGGCTGGCCGGACCGGCCGTCGTCGACGGCGTCCTGCAGGAGTGGGGTCCGGGCCTGGTCTCGGCCGAACCCGGGCACCGGCACGTCTCGCACCTGTACGGCGTCTTCCCCGGGACGAGCACCACCCGTCGCCGCACCCCCGAACGGCTCGACGCCGCCCGCCGGGCGCTGCAGGACCGGCTCGGCCACGGCGGCGGTCACACCGGGTGGAGCCGGTCGTGGGTGGTGTGCCTGGCGGCTCGGTTCGGCGACGGCGCCGCCGCCGAGGAGCACCTGCGCGTCCTCGTCGCCGACCTCATGTCGGAGTCCCTGCTGGACCTGCACCCGCACCCGGACTGGCCGGGCGGGGCCATCTTCCAGATCGACGGCAACTTCGGCGCCGTCGCCGGCATCGCCGAGACCCTGCTGCAGGGCCACGACGGGGCGCTGGACCTGCTGCCGGCCCTGCCGCCGGCGTGGGTGGACGGGTCGGTGCGCGGGCTGCGCGCCCGCGGTGGGCACGTGGTGGACCTGACGTGGGCGGGCTCCGCGCTGACCCGGGCGCGCGTCGTCGCCGGCCGCGACGGCGAGCTGGCCGTCCGCGTGCACGGCGTCCCCGTCACCGTCACCACGGCCGACGGCGAACCCGTCGCGAAGGGGGCGGACGAGGACCTCGCGTGGACGGCGCGCGCCGGCGCGGAGTACCTCGTGGAGCCCACCCGGTAGGTCCGGCGGCGCCCGCCGGCCCGGCCGCCTCAGCGGGCGAGCCAGCCCCCGTCGGCGGCCAGCACGACCCCGTGCACGTAGTCGGCCGCGGGGCTGGCGAGGAACACGACGGGACCGGCGACGTCCTCGGGGGTGGCCCACCGCCCGGCGGGGATGCGCTCCAGCAGGGCGCGGGACCGCTCGGGGTCGGCGCGCAGCGCGGCGGTGTTGTCGGTGACGACGTAGCCGGGGGCGACGGCGTTGACGTTGACCCCGCGCGGGGCCCACTCGTTGGCCAGGGCGCGGGTCAGGCCCGCGACGGCGTGCTTGGAGGCGGTGTACCCCGGCACGTTGATCCCGCCCTGGAAGCTCAGCAGCGACGCGGTGAAGACGACCTTGCCCCGGCCGCGGGTCAGCATCGTCGCTCCGACGCGCCGGGTCAGCGCGAACTGGCTCGTGAGGTTGACCTGGACGACGTGGTCGAAGTCGGCCTGGGGGTGCTCGGCGGCCGGGGCCCGGCGGATCGTGCCGGCGTTGTTGACCAGCACGTCCACCTCCCGCTGCGCGAGGGCGTCGCCGAGGGCGGCGACGGCCGCCGGGTCGGCGAAGTCGCAGCCCAGCGCCTCGTAGCGCCGGCCCGTGGCGCGCACCTCGTCGGCGACCTCGTCCTGCGGGGGCCGGGTGGCGACGCCGATCACGTCGGCCCCGGCGGCGGCCAGGGCCACGGCGCAGGCGCGTCCGATGCCGCGGCTGGCGCCGGTGACGACGGCCAGGCGCCCCGTCAGGTCGAAGGGGCCGTTCACGCGTCGCCCTGCGCCGGGCGGCAGTCCACGAGCACCTTGACCGCACCGCCGTCGGCGAGCGCCGCGAAGGCCTCCTGGACGCGGGCCAGCGGCAGGACGCGCGAGACGAGCGCGGCGACGGGCAGCTCCCCGCCGGCGACGAGCCGCACGGCCTCCTCCACGTCGCGGCGCTCGTACAGCCGCGCCCCGAGCAGTTCGAGCTCGCGCCAGAAGAAGGGGTGCAGGTCGACCTCGCGGGGGGCGGCGTGGATGCCGACCAGGCACAGCCGCCCGCGCACGGCGAGCGCGCCGATCGCGGCGCCCAGGCCGGGCGCGGAGCCGGAGACCTCGAAGGCGACGGCGGCCCCGGCCCCGCCGGTGCGCTCGCGGGTGAGGGCGGCGAGGTCCTGGGCCAGCGGGTCGACGACCTCCAGGCCGAGCGTCGCGGCCAGCTCCCGGCGGGTGGCGTCGGGTTCGGACAGGACGACCTCGGCGCCGGCCCGCCGGGCGACGAGGGCGATGAGCAGGCCGACGGGGCCGCCGCCGACGACGGCGGCGAACTCGCCCGGGGCCAGGCGGGAGCGGCGGACGTCGTGGACGGCGACGGAGGTGGGTTCGAGCAGCGCCGCGTCGCGCGGGTCGGTCCCGTCGGGGACGCGCACGAGGGTGTGCTCGGGGACGACCCAGTGCTCGGCGAGGGCGCCGGGGGAGTCGATGCCGAGGAAGTCGAGGTGGTCGCACACGTGGGAGAACCCGTTGCGGCAGGTGGCGCACGTGCCGTCGGGGCGCAGCGGGACGACGGTGACGAGGTCGCCCACCGCCCACCCCGTCACGCCGGGCCCGAGGGCGCTGACGGTGCCCACGGTCTCGTGCCCGATGACGGCCGGGGTGCTCACCCGGGCGTCCATGTGGCCGGCCGCGATGTGCAGGTCGGTGCCGCAGATGCCGGTGAACAGCGGGGCGACCTCCACCTCGCCGGGGCCGGGGGAGCGGCGTTCGACGCGGTCGGCGCGCACGTCCCCGGCGCGGTGGTACCGGGCGGCGAGGTGCGTGGTGGTGCTCACGCCAGGATCCCCTCGGCGGCGACGGCCTGCGGGGCGCGGCGGGCGGCCCACACGGGCCCGTCGGGGAAGGTGTGCGCGGCGATGGAGGCCGCCAGCATCTCCCCGCCCCCGCCGAGGGCCAGCGGTGCCCGGTAGCGGCCGTTCTCCAGCTGCACGGGGGTGACGAAGTGCTCGTGCAGGTGGTCGACGTGCTCGACGACGCGGTCGGTCCAGGTCCCGGAGACGCTGACGTAGTCGGCCATCGACAGGTGCTGCACCATCTCGCACAGCCCGACCCCGCCGGCGTGCGGGCACACCGGGACGCCGTGGTGGGCGGCCAGCAGCAGGATCGCGAGGTTCTCGTTGACGCCGGCGACGCGGGCGGCGTCGATCTGGACCACGTCCACCGCCCCGGCCTGCAACAGCTGCTTGAACACGACGCGGTTGGCGACGTGCTCGCCGGTGGCGACCTTGATGGGGTGCAGCGCCCGGCGGACGGTCGCGTGCCCCAGGACGTCGTCGGGACTGGTGGGTTCCTCGATCCAGTAGGGGTCGTAGGGGGCCAGCGCGCGCATCCAGGTGATGGCGTCGCCGACGTCCCAGCGCTGGTTGGCGTCCACGGCGATGCGGACGCCGTCGCCGACGGCGGCGCGGGCGACCTCCATGCGGCGCACGTCGTCGAGCAGGTCGGCGCCGACCTTGAGCTTGATCTGGGTGAACCCGTCGGCGACGGCCTGCTTGGCCAGCCGTTCCAGCTTCTCGTCGGAGTAGCCCAGCCAGCCGGGGGTGGTGGTGTAGGCGGGGTACCCGCGGCGCAGCAGCTCGTCCTCGCGCTCGGCCCGGCCGGGCACGGCGCGCTGCAGCAGGGTCAGGGCCTCGCGCTGCGTCATGGCGTCGGTGAGCCAGCGGAAGTCGACGAGGGAGACGACCTCCTCGGGGTCCAGGTGCGCGAGCAGCCGCCACAGCGGCTGTCCGGCGCGCTTGGCGCGCAGGTCCCAGGCGGCGTTGAGGACGGCGCCGACGGCCATCTGCACGACGCCCTTCTCGGGGCCCAGCCAGCGCAGCTGCGGTTCGTGCACCATCTCCTTCGAGAACGCGCCGAGGTCACCGAGGACGTCGTCGACGCGTCGGCCGACGACGAAGGGGGCCAGGGCGTGGATCGCCGCGGTCTGCAGGTCGTTGCCGCGGCCGGTGGTGAAGGCCAGCGCGTGGCCCTCGTGCCCGTCGCCGGCGTCGGTGCGCAGGACGGCGTACGCGGCGGAGTAGTCCGGTTCGGGGTTCATCGCGTCCGAGCCGTCGAGGTGCTCGGAGGTGGGGAACCGGACGTCGTGGACGTCCAGGCTGGTGAACACGGCGGGGCGGGTGGACAAGGTTCCTCCAGGCATCTGATGAATCACCTCGTCGTGGAAGCCCACCGTGGGGCGATGTCGGAGATGAACTGCTGGCGACGAACCTAACCACCCCAGACATCAGATGTCTAGATCGACCGCGGTGGAGGGCAGAATGAGCGGGACCGCCGGGACGCCGTGCCTCGGCGACGGGGCAGGGGGTGGGTGTGGCCGCACCGCTGACGGAGGCCGCCATCGAGCGCATCCGGGAACTGGTCCGGCGCGGGGACCTGCGCCCCGGCCAGCGGCTGCCGGCCGAGGCCGCCCTGTCCGAGCAGCTGGGCGTCTCCCGCTCCGGCCTGCGCGAGGCCGTGCGCGCCCTGGCCACCGCCGGGGTCCTGGAGGTGCGCCGCGGCGACGGGACCTACGTCACCAGCCTCACCCCGGAACTGCTGTTCACCGGCATCGGCGAAGCCGTCGACCTCATGGCCGACGAGCACCTGCTCGCCGTCATGGAGTGCCGCCGGCTCATCGAGCCGCAGGCCACCGCCCTGGCCGCCACCCGCGCCGACGCCGAGGCCCTCGACCTCGTCACCCACCACCTGCGGTGCATGGAGCAGGCCGACGACGAGGAGGGTCTCGTCGCCCACGACGAGCAGTTCCACGGCGCCGTCGCCGCCGCCAGCGGCAACGCGGCCCTCGCCGCGATCCTGCGCGGGATCTCCGGGGCCACCGTCCGCGCCCGGGTGTGGCGGGCCCTGACCGTCGCCGACTCCCGCGAGCGCACGATCGCCGAGCACGCCGCCATCCACGCCGCCGTGCGCGACGGCGACCGCGAGCGCGCCCACGCCGCCGCCCTGCTGCACGTGGCCAACGTCGAGGCGTGGCTGCGCACGACGCTGCGGGCCTGAGCGTTCGGCGCTCAGGCCCGCCGGTCGGCCAGGGCGTGCAGCAGCTCGGCCACCTCCACCGGTGAGCCCACCCGCAGCGACGCCGCCGTCGGCCCCTCGCCCACCTTCACCGTCACGTCCCCGGCGTCCGGGTCGAGGGCCTTGAAACCGTCCTCGTCCGTGACGTCGTCGCCGGCGAAGAGCACCGCCTCCACCGCCGGGCCCGCGGCCGACAACCGCTCGCGCAGCCGCCGGATCCCGGCGCCCTTGCCGAGGGCCACGGCGCCGAGCTCGACGACCTCCTTGCCCCGCAGCGCGTGCACGCCCTCCCACGTGGCCGGCCCCGCCAGCACCGCCTCCGTCGCCGCCGCCGCGTCCGGGCGCGAGGCCCGGCGGGTGTGCAGCACCGCCGACATGGGTTTGCGCTCGACGTGCACGCCCTCGCGCCCCTGCGCGATCCCGTCCAGCGCCGAACCCAGCCGCTGCAGCAGGTCCTGCTGCTCACCGGTCAGCGCCTGACCGCCCGCCGCGCCCTCCAGGGAGCTCTGGGTGCCGTGCCCGCCCACGAGGACGACACCCGCCGGGGGAGCCGCGCACGCGCGCAGGTCGTCCAGGTCGCGGCCCGAGACGAGCGCCACGTCCGTCGTCGCCACCAGCCGCTCCAGCGCGGCCGACGCCTCCGGCAGCGGACGCGCCGCCGACGGCTCGTCCACCAGCGGGGACAGCACGCCGTCGAAGTCCAGGGTCACCAGGACCCGTCCGCGCGCCGCGAACGCCGCCAGGGCCGCGTCGAGCGCCGCGTCCAGGCCCGCTCCGGGAGCCACCTCGCGGCTCACGCCTGCCCCGCCCCCGTGCGCGGCTCGTGGTCGGCGAGGGCCTGCAGGAAGGAGGCCGCCCAGCGCTGGACGTCGTGCTCGGCGACGCGCCGGCGCAGCGAGCGCATCCGCCGCCCCGCCTCGCGCGGGGGCATCCGCAGAGCCCGGACCATCTGCTCCTTCAGCCCGTCGATGTCGTGCGGGTTCACCATCAGCGCCTGCCCCAGCTCGTCCGCGGCGCCCGTGAACTCGCTCAGCACCAGCACCCCGCGCTCGTCGTGGCGCGAGGCGACGTACTCCTTGGCGACGAGGTTCATGCCGTCGCGCAACGCCGTCACCAGCATCACGTCCGCGGCCAGGAACAGCGCCGCCATCTCCTCGCGCCCGTAGGAGTGGTGCAGGTAGTGCACCGCGGTGTTCTTGATGGTCCCGTGCGTGCCGTTGATCCGCCCGACCGTCACCTCGACGTCCTGCCGCAGCTGGATGTACTGCTCCACGCGCTCGCGCGACGGCGTCGCCACCTGGATCAGCGCGGCCTCCTCGACACCGACGTCGCCGTCGTCGAGCAGCTCCTCGAACGCCTTCAGCCGGTGCAGGATCCCCTTGGTGTAGTCCAGGCGGTCCACCCCCAGCAGCACGTGCTCCGGGTTGCCGAGGTCGCGCCGGATCTCCGCCGCGCGCGCCTTCACGTCCTCGCGCTGGGCCAGCTCGTCCAGCGTCTGGTAGTCGATCGAGATCGGGAACGACGCCACGCGGACCTCCCGGCCGCCCTCGGCGTCCAGCCGGATCCGCCCCGAGCGCGCCGGCAGGTTCGAGGCCCGCCGGCAGGCCCGCGCGAAGTTGCTCGCGTCCGCCGCCCGCTGGAACCCCACCAGGTCCGCCCCCAGCAGGCCGTCGATGACCGCCTTGCGCCACGGCAGCTGCGCGAAGATCTCGAAGGGCGGGAACGGGATGTGGTTGAAGAAGCCGATCTGCAGGTCCGGCCGCCGCTCGCGCAGCATCCGCGGCACCAGCTGCAGCTGGTAGTCCTGGACCCACACCGTCGCGCCCTCGGCGGCCTGCTGGGCCGCCGCCACCGCGAACCGCTCGTTGACGCGCACGTACGCCTCCCACCAGCTGCGGTGGTAGCCCGGCGCGACGATCACGTCGTGGTAGAGCGGCCACAGCGTGCCGTTGGAGAACCCCTCGTAGTAGTCCTCGACCTCCTCGGCCGACAACCCGATCGGCACGCACCGCACGCCCTCGGCGTCGAACGGCTCCGGGGGCTCACCGGGCGAACCGGCCCACCCGACCCACGCCCCGTCCTCGCGCTGCATGACCGGCTCCAGCGCCGTCACCAGACCGCCCGGGCTGCGCCGCCAGGACGTCGAGCCGTCGGGCTCCTCCACACGGTCGACGGGGAGCCGGTTGGCCACCACCACCAGGTCGTAGTCGCCGGCCATGGGGGGATCCTCCTAGGGGTAGCGCGTGCTCAGACCCTAGCGGTGCCCCGCCGCCCGCACCCGTCGTGATCCGCGGGCGGCGCCCGGACGTCGCCGCCCGGACTTGTGAAGAGCCCGTGCGCACCCGGGCCGGCACCCCCGCGTCCCGTACCGTGGGGCCGTGGTCACCCCCTACCCGCACCCCGGCGGCGACGCGCGCACCCGCGCGGTCGGCACGGGTGCCGGTGAGCCCGACCCGCGCCCCGACCCGCACGCCGGACGCACCCCCGCCCAGGACTGGCGCCCCCACCTGCACGTCCCCGCCCCCGGCGACAGGCTCGGCCGCTACCGCCTCGACCGCGAGATCGGCCAGGGCGGCATGGGGATCGTCTACCTGGGCCTGGACGACGAGCACCGCGCCGTCGCCATCAAGGTCCTCAAACCCCACATCGCCGCCGACCCGCAGGCCCGCCAGCGCCTGGCCCGCGAGGTGTCGACCCTCGAACGCGTCCGGTCCCCGCGCGTGGCCGAGGTCCTCGCCGCCGACGTCGACGGCCAGTGGCCGCACCTCGTCACCCGCTACGTCCCCGGCCCGCCCCTGGAGCACGTCGTCCAGACCCGCGGCCCGTTGCGCGGCAGCAGGTTGCGCGATCTCGGGCACGGACTGGCCGAGGCCCTGCACGCCATCCACGCCGCCGGTGTCGTGCACCGCGACCTCAAGCCCAGCAACGTCCTCGTCCTCGACGGGCTGCCCGTCGTCATCGACTTCGGCATCGCCCACGTCGCCGACGACGTCCGCCTCACCTCCACCGGCCTCGTCATGGGCACCCCCGGCTACCTCTCGCCGGAGGTCGTCGCCGGCGGGCTCGTCTCCCCGGCCACCGACTGGTGGGGCTGGGCCGCGACCGTCGCCTACGCCGCCAGCGGCCGCCCGCCCTTCGGCAGCGGCCCCATGGAGGTCGTCCTCGACCGCGTCCGCCGCGCCGACGTCGACCTGTCCGAGGTCCCCGCCGACCTGCGCGGCCCGATCCTGGCCGCGCTCGCGGTCAACCCCGCGCACCGCCCGCACCCCGAGGCCCTGCTGCGCGCCCTCGACGGGGCGACGACCGCGCCGCAGGCCCACGTCGACCCCGTGGCGCGCACCACCGCCGTCCCGGCCCCCGTCCCGCCGCGGGCGACGCCGCCGCGGTCCCGGTTCGAGTCGCTCATGGCCGACGAGACGACCGACCTGCCGCGGACCGCCCAGCCGGCCGCCGAGCGCCCCGCCGAGGCGACGAGCGTGCTGCCCCCCGTCCGGCCCGCGCCACCGACGACGCCGTTCGCGCAGGCCGGGCCGGCCTCGGCGCCCCGGCCGTCCGCCCAGCAGGCCCCGCCCGGCTGGATCCCGCGCGTCCCCGGCCCCGGGCCGCTGGAGCAGCCGCCCCGGGACGCGCCGCAGGGCTGGCCGCCGAACGCCCACCCGACCGCCGCGCACCCCGCCGCCCAGTCCGCCGCCCAGGCCCCGCCGCGGACGGGCACCAACGGTGAACCGGCTCGCCCGCAACGGTCCTGGACGATCCTCGCCGCGCTGCTCGCCCTCGTCGGCGTGTTCGCGGTCGCCCCGGCCGCCGGTGTCCTCATCGCCCTGGTGGGCGGGACCGTGGCGCGCACCGTCGACCGGGTCGCCGCCGGGCTCTTCCGGCGCCGCTGGGAGGCCGGCCCCCGGTCCACCGACGCCCTCGCGGTCGGCGCGGCGACGCCGTGGCACGCCTTCCGCGCCGCGGTGTCGACGGTGTTCGCCGCGATCGTCCCCGTGCTCGTGGGGATCAGCGTCGCCTTCATCCTCGGCACCTTCGGCCAGGGCGCCCTCGGCGGCTACGGGAGCTCGACGACCCTCGCCCTCAGCGGCCTGGCCGGCACGCTCGTCGCCTGGCACGGCCCGGGCGGGCGCTCGCTGCAGCGCGGGGCGCGGACGGCGATCCGCAGCGCCCTGCGGGGTGAGCGGGAGACCGGCATCGCCATCGGCGTGCTGCTGCTCGTCGCCTCCGCCTCGGCGCTCATGGTGCTCGGGGGGACCGCGCCGGACTGGCGGCCGCTGGCGTCGTCACCGTTCGACTGGCTGCACTGAGCCGGGCCCTCAGCCCGTCGGCCCCGGGGTGCTGGCCCGCAGCAGCACCTCACCCTCGACGTGCTCGTGGCGCGCGTCGCCCCCGTCGGCGGAGTCGACGAGCTCGAACAACCGGCGGCCGATGTCGGCCAGCGGCAACCGGACAGTCGTGAGCGCGGGGTGGATGTCGCGCAGCGTCGGGATGTCGTCGAACCCGGCGACGGCGAGGTCGCCGGGGACGTCGAGCCCGGCGTCGCGGGCGGCCGCGATCGCGCCCACCGCCATGACGTCGTTCACGGCCAGCAGCACCGGACGGGGCCGGTCCGCGGGGCGGGGACCGGTGCGGGCCAGGAACTGCGCGACGCTGTCGTAGGCCCCGTCGCGCGTGAACGGCCCGGTGAGGCGGTGGGCGGGTTCGAGGCCGTGGGCGGCGAGCCCGGCCAGGAAACCGGCCGTGCGTTCCCGGGCCGTCAGCAGGTTCGGGGGTCCTTCGAGGAGCCAGAACTCCCGGTACCCCAGGCCGGCGACCTGCTCGGCGAGACGCCGCGCGCCGCCGCTGTTGTCGACCAGCACGCTGTCCACGCCCAGCACGTCCTGGGTCGAGGCCGCGACCAGACCACCGGCGGCGCGGAACGCGTCGAGCTCGGCGCGCAGCGCGTCGGTGCGCGCGGGGTCCGCCCACCGGGACCCGGCCAGGATGACCGCGCGCACCCGCTGGCGGCGCAGCGCCGTCACGTGCGCCACCTCCCGGTCGGCGTCACCGCCGCTGACCGACACCGTGACGACGGCCCCCGAGCCCTCGGCCGCGCCCATCACGCCCGCGGCCAGCGAGGAGAAGTAGGGGTCGGCGATGTCGTGCACGACCAGGCCGACCACGTCGGAGCGTCCGCGCGCCATCGCCTGCGCCTGCGCGTTGGCGCTGTAGTCCAGGCGGGCCGCCGCGTCGTGCACGCGTTCGCGCAGCGCCTCGCCCACGACCCGGGTGCTGCCGTTGAGCACCCGCGACGCCGTGGCGAGGGAGACCCCCGCCTCCCGGGCGACGTCGTCGAGCGTCACCGGCCCGTCGGGGCGGGACCGGCGGGCGCGTCGACGCGGTTGCTGGGTGACCACGAGGACATGGTGCCCTGTCCCGCACCGCGTCCGCGGGAACCCTGCGCGGCCCGCGGGCGAGGTCAGAGGATGTCGGCGTACTCCTCGCGGTGCCGGCGCAGGTGCAGGCGCACGAACGAGCACGCCGGCAGCACTCTCAGCCCCCGGGCGCGCACGTCGGCCAGAGCGGCGTCCACGACCTTCGTCGCCAGCCCCTGGTTCTCGTGCGCGGGGTCGACCTCGGTGTGCACCATCGCGATCGTCGTGCCCTGCGGGACGTAGTCGGCCAGGGCGACGACCTTCCCGTCGAGGCGGCCTTCCCAGCGGTGGGCCTGCTCGTCGTGGGTCACGACCAGGTCGTCGACGGTGCTCATGCAGCGGTCAACGCGCGCGGCCGTGGCGGCCTTCCCCGCGGGCGGGCGCCGTCCGGGAACCGGCACGTTGCCTCCCCGGTCCCGGTGATCGGGACCGGGGAGGCAACGTGCCGGCCCCGCGAGGCGCGTCAGCGGACCGTCGCGGCGGCCCACTCGCGGGTCGCGGCGACGTCGCGGTGCATCTGCTCCACGAGCTCGTCCGACCCGGAGAACGCCAGCTGCGGGCGCAGGTGCCGGTGCAACGTCACGAGGACCTCGTGGTCGTACAGGTCGAGGGTGACGTCGAGCAGGAACGCCTCGAGCAGCCGGACCCCGTCGGCGTAGTAGGTGGGGCGGCGGCCGACGGAGACGGCCGCGACGTGCACGGGGCCGTCCTGGTCGGGGTCGACCTGGACGGTGCCGGCCCAGACGCCGTCGGCGGGGCCCGTGCCGACGATCGGGAGGTTGGCCGTCGGGAAACCCAGTGCGCGGCCACGGGCGTCGCCGTGCTCGACGACACCGCGCACGAGCACGGTGGGCAGGTCGGTTCGGGGCCGCGGACCGGGAACGCGCAGGGTCACGGGCTGCTACCTCCGGGGTTCGAGAACGGGCTCGGTGGGAAGAGCGGGGCGGGGGATCGCTGCCACGAGCGTCCTGCTGTACTCCTCGCGCGGTGCGGTCAGCACCTGCTCGACGGTCCCCTCCTCGACCACCCGTCCGTGGCGCAGCACGGTGACGGTGTCGGCGAACTGCCGGACGAGGGCGAGGTCGTGGGAGACGAACAGGTACGTCAGCCCGAGCTCGCGCTGCAGCCTCACGAGCACCTCGACGATGTCCGCCTGGACGCTGACGTCGAGCGCCGACGTGGGTTCGTCCAGGACGACGACGTCGGGGCGCAGCACCAGTGACCGGGCGATGGCCACCCGCTGGCGCTGGCCACCGGACAGGGCCGTGGGCCGGCGGCGCCACAGGTGCTCGTCGAGACCGACGGCCCCCAGGGCCTCGGCCACGCGGCGGTCGCGTTCGGCGCGGTCGCCGATCCCGTACCGGTCGAGGGGTTCGCGCACGATCGCGTCCAGCCGCCAGGTCGGGTCCAGCGACGTGAACGGGTTCTGGTAGACGAGCTGCAGGTGCCGCCGGGTGGCGCGCAGCTCGGCGTGCGAGCGGCCCGCCACGACCTCGCCGGCGACGAGGACCTGCCCGGCCTCGGGCTCTTCCAGGCCCAGCAGGACGCGGACCGCCGTCGTCTTGCCGGACCCCGATTCCCCCACGAGCGCGTGGGTGGTCCCGGCGGTCACGGCGAACGACACGTCGTCGAGGGCCCGGGTCCCGGTGGCGAACGTCTTGGTGACGCCGCGCAGTTCGAGCTGGGTGGGCGCCTGGCGCACGGTGGTCCCCCGCCGGTACCGGTCGGGGTTCAGCGCGGGGACGTCGGCCTGCAGGTCCCGGGCGTACTGCGACCGGGGGGCCGTGAACACCTCGGTCGTCGACCCGGCCTCCTCGACGCGGCCGTCGCGCAGCACGACGATCCGCTCGGCGCGCTCGGCGGCGATCGCGAGGTCGTGCGTGATGAGCAGCAGCCCGATGCCGAGGTCGGTGCGCAGGTCCGTCAGCAGGTCCAGCACGCGCCGCTGGATGGTCACGTCGAGGGCGCTGGTGGGTTCGTCGGCGACGAGGAGAGCGGGCCGGGGCAGCACGGTGAGCCCGATGAGGACGCGTTGCAGCATCCCGCCGGACAGCTCGTGGGGGTAGGCGTCGTAGACGCGCTCGGGATCGGGCAGGCCCACGCGCTCGAAGACGTCGAGGACGGCGTGACGACGCGCGCGGCGGTCGCGCTCGCCGGTCAGCGCGGCGGCCTCCTGGGCCTGGGACCCGATGCGGCGCACGGCGTTGAGCGCGGTCGCGGGGTCCTGCGGGACGAAGCCCAGCGTCCGCCCGCGCAGCGGCCGGAACCGGCGTTCGGGGATCCGCAGCACGTCGGTGCCCTGCACCTGGACCGTGCCCGTCGCCCGGGCGGTGTGCCGGGGGAGCAGCCGCAGGACCGAGCGGGCGATGGTGGACTTGCCCGACCCCGACTCCCCGATGAGGGCCAGGCTGCCGCCGGGCGGGATCTCGAAGGAGACGCCCGAGACCACCGGGGTGCGGTGGTAGGCGACCGACAGGTCCTGCACCCGCAACAGGGGTTCGTTCACGACGGGCTCCTCAGTCGGTCCCGCGCAGCCAGCGGCTGATGCGGTTCACGGACAGGACGGTGGCGATGGTCACGGCCGCGGGCGCGTACACGAGCCACGGGGCCGTCGGGTAGTCCTTGCCCGCGGACACGAGCAGGCCCCAGTCGGAGGCCGGCGGCGGGTCGCCGTAGCCGAGGAACGCCAGCCCGGCGATGACCAGGATGGACAACCCGAACTGCAGGACCGCCAGGGCCAGCACGGTGCGAGAGGCGTTCGGCAGCACGTGCCGCAGCAGGACGTGCCCGCGCGACCCGCCCTGCAGGAACGACGCCTCGACGAACACCGACCGGCGGGTCTTGAGCACCTCCGAGCGCATGACGCGGGCGAACACCGCGACGGCCGAGATCCCCGTCGCGACGGCCGCGTTGATCGTCTGGAAACCCAGCGAGCTCACGACGATGACGGCCAGCAGGAAGCTGGGGATGGCCAGCAGGACGTCGACGACGCGGGCCAGCACGACGTCCACCAGACCGCCGAGGAAACCCGCCAGCAGACCCACGAGGCCACCGACGACGACCCCGATGCCGACCGCCACGAGCGCGCTCGTGACCGAGCTCGCCGTCCCGTGCACGACGCGGGAGAACTCGTCGCGGCCCAGGTGGTCGGTGCCGAACCAGTGCGCGGCGCTGGGGCCGAGCAGCTTCTGCGACGTCACCCCGTTCACCGGGTCCTGGTGGGTGAAGAACCCCGGGGCCAGCGACCAGGCGACGACGACCGCCAGGACGACGAACGACAGCACGACGGTCGGGGGGACCCGGAACGCCGAGCGGACGGTGGTGACCGGCGCCTGGGCGCGCGAGGCCGTGATGGTCCCGCTCACGCGACGCTCACCTCCACCGGTCGGGCGGTGGTCGTCCGGGGCGTGCGCACGCGCGGGTCCAGCAGCGGGTACACGAGGTCGGCCAGGAGGTTGACCACCACGAACACCACGGCGGCGAGGGAGACCACGGCCTGCAGGACGGGCAGGTCCTGCGTCGTCACCGACGACTCCACGAGGCTGCCGATGCCGGCGCGGCCGAAGATCGTCTCGGTGATGAGGGCACCGCCGAGCAGCTCACCGACGGTCAGGGCCAGGACCGTGACGACCGGCAGCGAGCTGGGGCGCAGGAGGTGGCGCAGCAGCAGCCGGGTCCGGCCCAGCCCGCGCGAGCGCGCCACCGAGGCGTACTCCTGGCGCGACTCGTGGTCGAGCCCGGCGACGAGCACCTCCGCCAGCTGCGCCGACACCGGGATCCCCAGGGCGAGGGCGGCGAAGGCCGTCGCCCAGGCCGAGTCGGGGTCGATGACGCGGAACAGCCCGAGCTTCAGCGCGAACACGTGGATGAGGACGAGACCGATGACGAAGTTCGGGACCGACAGGAACAGCGACGGCAGCGAGCGGGCCACCCCCTGCCCCGCGCCCCGGGGGAGGAACTGGGTGGCCGCCGCGACGACGGCGGCGAGCACGATCGCGACCGCGAGGGCGCCGCCGGCCAGCGTCAGCGTCGAGGGCAGGACCTCGGCGATCGACTGCGAGACCGGCCGGTTGCTGCGCAGCGACACGCCGAGGTCGCCGACGACGAACCGCGACAGCGCCTCCCACAGCTGGACGACCACGGGCTGGTCGAGCCCGTAGTAGGAGACGATGCGCGCGATCTCGTCCTCGGTGAACCCGTTCTCGGGGTTGCGCAGCGTGTTCGTGACCGGGTCCCCGGGCAGCACGCTGATGACGACGAACGTCGCGACGTACGCCAGCAGGACGACGACGACGGCCTGGCCGACGCGTCGTGCCGCGAAACCCGCGTAACCCCTCATGCGTGCCCTCCTCAGGCCTCGAGGTGGGCGGCGTAGTAGTTCGCGTAGGCGACGCCGTTGTAGGTCACGCCCTTGAGGTCGGAGCGGTTGGCGTAGATGCGCTGCACGATCTGCTCCAGGGGGATGAACAGCCCCTGCTCGAGGACGTACTGCTGCAACTGGTCGACCGACGTCCGGCGGGTGTCCTCGTCGACGGCGCCGGCGACGGCGTCGCGCAGGTGGTTCAGCGTCTGGTCGCTCTCGCCGAGCCCGAACCAGTCCTCGCCCTTGTTGGCGCTGGTCAGGATGCTCGCGACGGTGCCGACGTCGATGAAGCTGCGGGTGACCTCGTAGTTCGACAGCGTCTTGTTCCCGCTGACCCGCTGACCGTAGGTGACGACGTCGAAGGTCTGCAGGTCCACGGTGAACCCGACCTTGCCGAGCTGCTGGGCCACGAGCTCGTCGATGGCCTGCGAGGTGACGAGGTACGGGTTCGGGAACAGGGTGACCGACAGCGGCCGGCCGCCCTTGCTGCGCTTGCCGTCGGCGCCCTTCACCCACCCGGCCTGCTCGAGCAGCGAGTTCGCCGTCGCCGCGTCGTAGGTGAACTCCGCCGAGTGGTCGGTGGCCTCGGGGACGTTGGACTGGATGAAGGACTGCGCCTTCTTCCAGTCGCTGGTGTAGACGGTCGACAGGATCTCGTCGCGGTCGATCGCGTGCTGGAACGCCTGCCGGACCGCGACGTCGTCGAACGGCGCGACCGAGGTGTTCAGGCGGTACCCGTGGGTGAACCCGAGGTAGCGGGGCGTCGCGACCTCGAACCCGGCCTCCTTCAGCCCGTCGAGCTCCTGCGGGGTGGCGTTGAAGACGGCGTCGGCCTGGTTCGACTGCAGGCTCGCGGTTCGCAGCGAGCTCTCCTTGACGATCTTGTAGGTGATCGAGTCGAGCGCCGCCGCGTCGGACTTGCCGAGGGCCTGCGGGCCCCACGCGTAGTCGGCGCGCTTGACGAGGACGACCTCGTCGCCCTCCTTCCAGCTCTTCACCGTGAACGGCCCGGACCCGCTGACCTGCGACAGGTCCGCCTGGCCCTCGGCGGGCAGGGCGATCGTCTTGGGGGAGATCAGGATGGAGCCGTGGTACCCGAGGGTGGGGATGAACCCCAGCGTCGGCGCGCTGAACTCGACGACGACGGTGGAGGCGTCCGCGGCGGAGGCCTGCAGGTACGTCTTGGGGAACAGGCCGATCGGGTTCACACCCTTGTCGGCCTGCCCCTTGGCCCAGTAGTCGAGGTTCGCCACGACGGCGGCGGCGTCCAGGGCCGTGCCGTCGGAGAACGTCACCCCGCTCTTGAGGTGCAGCGTGAACTCGGTGGCGTTCGCGTTCTGCTCCCACTTCTCGGCCAGCCACGGCGTCACCTTCCCCTCGCCGTCGACGTAGACGAGCTTGTCGGTGACGTGACCCCAGACGTTCCCCTGGAAGCTTGAGATCGCGCTGTTGTTCGGGATCCAGGTGTCGCCGAGGGAGTCGATGAGGAAGACGATGTCGCCGCCCTGCTTCGCCCCGGCCGGGGTCGAGCCCGACGAACCCGACGCGCCACCCCCGCAGGCGGAGAGGATCGTGCCCACCGCGCCGGCGCCGAGGACGGCGGAGACCGTGCGACGGGTGGGTCGGAACGCCCCGGGCGTCGAACCCGACGGGAGGGGGTCAGGGGTGCTGCTGGTCATGGGGGTGTGGCTCCTGGCTCAGGCGGGGAGGGGCCGCACGGGAGGAGTGCCCGGTGCGGTTCGGGGGAGTTCCTGGGGAGCGCGGCCCGACGGCCGGGGTGCGGCCGTGGAGCGTTCGCTCAGCGTGGGGTTGAGAGCGCGCTGGACTGCCGGGACAGGTCGACGTGCCGACGAGCCGTGAGGAGCAGCGTGGGTCGCACCGGGATTCCTCCATCGGTCCTGGCGGTAGCACCTTCCCGAAGGAGGTTGCTGCGGCGTCGTCGAGCCAGGTCTCTCAGCCGCTCTGGATGGTGGGACGAGAGTGGCAGAGTTCGGCACGCCCGTCAACGCCGTCCCTCGTGGGCCGCGCGCGACTGTGCGATGGTGGCGCCGTCCGCCCCACCCGTGACGATCCCGGGTTCACCCGCTGGACCCCGCGAACCGCGCACTGCGAACGGAGACCCCGACATGACCACCGAACTGCTGCCCGCCGTCCCCACCGACCTCACCGGTCCGCTGGCCGAGCTGGCCGGTGAGCTCCCCGGCGCGGTGGACCCGGGTTTCGCCGCCCACGAGGTCACCGACCGCTCCCGGGTCGACGCCCCGCAGGGGGTCCTCGCCGTCGTGCGCCCGGCCGACGTCGCCGGGGTCCAGACCGTCCTGCGCTGGGCGAGCCGGCACCGCGTCCCCGTCGTGCCGCGCGGAGCGGGGACCGGGTTGTCCGGTGGTGCGATCGGGGTGGCCGGCGGGATCGTGCTGTCGACCGAGCGGCTGGACCGCGTCCTGGAGATCGCCCCGGCCGACCAGGTCGCACGCGTCGAACCGGGTGTCCTGGGCGCCGACCTCGACGCCGCCCTGGCGCCGTTGGGTCTGCGCTACGCCCCGGACCCGGCCAGCTGGCGGACCTCCAGCATCGGCGGGAACGTCGCGACGAACGCGGGGGGACTGCGCTGCGCCAAGTACGGCGTGACGCGGGAGTCGGTGCTGGCCCTCGACGTGGTCCTGGCCGACGGGTCGCTCATCTCGACCGGTCACCGGTCCATCAAGGGGGTCACCGGACTCGACCTCGTGGGGCTGTTCACCGGGTCCGAGGGCACGCTGGGTGTCGTCGTGGGCATCACCGTCCGGCTGCGGCCGCGGCCGGTGGACGAGCAGACCGTCGCCACCTGGTTCGACTCCGTCGACGCCGCGGCCGAGGGGCTGCTGGCCCTGACCGCGGGAGCCGCGCGACCGGCTGTCATCGAGCTCCTGGACGGCCCCACCCTGGCGGACATCGACGCCCACTCGGGGACGTCGCTGGCGCAGGGGGGTGGGGCGCTGCTGCTCGTGCAGACCGACGGTCACGGTGCGCGGGCGGAGGCCGACGAGGTCGAGGCGGCACTGCGCGGGGCCGGTGGCCGCCCGCGCCGGCTGCACGGCGAGGACGCCGAGTTCCACTGGGAGCTGCGGCGCAGCGGACGCGGTCCGCTGGAGGACAAGCTCGCCGTGGGCGAGGACGTCGCCGTCCCGCTGTCGCGCATCGGGGAGTTCCACCGCGAGATCACCAGGATCGGTGCCGTGCACGGGGTCTCGGTGCGTGCCGTGGCCCACGCGGGGGACGGGAACTTCCACCCGCTGCTGTTCGCCGACGACGTGGCCGGGGGCGCCGAACGCCTGGAGGCGGCGGCCGACGAGGTCGTGGCGACGGCCCTGCGCCTGGGCGGGACGATCAGCGGCGAGCACGGGATCGGCACCGCGAAGCAGCGCTGGCTGGCCGACGAGCTCACCCCGCAGGTGCGGGCGCTGCAGGCGGGCATCAAGGCCGTGTTCGACCCCCTGGGGCTGCTGAACCCCGGCAAGGCCCTGTGAGGCGGTGAGGGGTCCCCGGGGTTCACCGGGGGATTGACAACCCGATCGCGGTCGGGCGACAGTGTCCGGGCAACCATCAAGAGCGGCTGAGAGACCTGGCTCCGCGACGCCGCAGCAACCCCCCGTGCGAACGGGTGCGGGTGCTTCCGCCAGGAACGATGGAGGATCGATGCAGCACCGCACGCCGTGCGTCCCCGCGCGGCACTTCCACGCCTCCAACCGGCGGGTCGTCGACCTGTGCCGTCGGTGCAGCAGCGCCTGTAGCTGACCGTCCCGCTGCCCCTCCCGTACCGACCCCTCCCGGAGTTCCCGCATGTCCACGACCACCTCCGCCACCGCCGGCGTCCAGCCCGACACGAGCGATCCCAAGTTCGCCGCCTACGCCCACCCCGACCGCGTCGTCAGCACCTCCTGGCTGGCCGAGAACCTCGGGCGGGAGGGTCTCGTCGTCGTCGAGAGCGACGAGGACGTCCTGCTGTACGACACCGGTCACATCCCTGGCGCCGTGAAGGTCGACTGGCACACCGAGCTCAACGACCAGGTGACCCGCGACTACGTCGACGGTGTGCGTTTCGCCGAGCTGCTGTCGCGCAAGGGGATCGGTCGCGACGACACGATCGTCGTGTACGGCGACAAGAACAACTGGTGGGCCGCCTACGCGCTGTGGGTCTTCAGCCTGTTCGGGCACGCCGACGTCCGGCTGCTCGACGGTGGCCGAGCGGCCTGGGTGGCCGAGGGGCGCGAGGTCACGACCGACGTCGTCGAGCGCACCCCGACGCAGTACCCCGTCGTCGAGCGCGACGACGCCTCGATCCGGGCCTTCCTGCCGGACGTGCGCGAGCACCTCGGCGGTCAGCTCATCGACGTCCGGTCGCCGGGGGAGTACAGCGGCCAGCTGACGAACATCCCCGACTACCCGCAGGAGGGGACCGTCCGCGGTGGGCACGTCCCCGGGGCGGCGAACGTCCCGTGGGCCCAGGCCGCGGCCGAGGACGGCCGGTTCAAGGACCGCGCCGCGCTGGAGGCCCTCTACACGACCGGTGGCGCGCAGCTCGACCCGACCCGGCCCACGATCGCCTACTGCCGCATCGGCGAACGCTCCAGCCACACGTGGTTCGTCCTGACCCACCTGCTGGGTCTGCCGGAGGTGCGCAACTACGACGGCAGCTGGACCGAGTGGGGCAACGCCGTCCGCGTGCCGATCGCCCTCGGGACCGAGCCGGGCCGGGTGACCCGGTGACGATCCTGCGCGACGACATCGCCTCCCTCGACGCCGGTCCGCACCTGCTGTCCCGCCGTGCGAAGGACGTCCTGCCCGCCGTGGGGTTCGGCCCCCGCCCGACGAGCACCGTCGAGGGGACCATCGGCCTGCACGGCGGCACCCCCGGCGCGCACACCCTGCCGCTGGCGGGCCTGTCGCGGGCGTTCGCGGACGAACTGGCCGACCCGGCCGCGCCCTCGTTGCGCTACTCCGTCCCGCTGGGCCTGCCGGAGCTGCGGGAGTGGATCGCGACCGACGAGGGGACCGTCCCGCACCGCGTCGCGGTCACCAACGGCGCCCTGCACGGGCTCGCGCTCGTCTTCGACGCGCTGCTGGACCCCCAGGACGTCGTGCTGGTCGAGAACCCCACGTACCCCCTCGTCCTCACCCTCCTGCGGCAACGGCGCGTCGACACCCGGCCCGTGGCCACGGGGCCCGACGGCATCGACCTCGACGACCTCGAGACCCAGCTCCGGGCGGGGCTGCGCCCGAAGCTGCTGTACACGATCCCGGACTTCCAGAACCCGACCGGGACCAGTTCCCCGACGGCGTCGCGGCGCCGGCTGGTCGAGCTCGCCGAGCAGTACGGGTTCCTCGTCCTGTCCGACGACCCGTACCGCAAGCTGCGGTTCGACGGGGACCCCGCCGAGGACCTGGACCTCGCCTCCGGGCAGGTGCTGCACGTCAACACGTTCTCCAAGACCCTGGGGCCAGGGCTGCGGCTCGGGTGGATCGCCGGGCCGGAGTGGCTGATCGGGGCCGTCCTCGACGCCCGGCGCGACTCCGATCAGCACACCTCGCTCGTCGTGCAGCGCGGCGTCCACCGGTTCCTCGCCGCTCCCGGTGCCCTCAGTGACGCGTTGCGGCACAGCCGCTCGGTGCTGCGCGAACGGCACGACGCGCTCATCGCCGCGGTGGGTGAGGAACTGGGCGGAGTCCTCGAGGTCCCCGCCGCCGACGGTGGCATCTTCGTCTGGGGTCGGGTCCTGGACCCGGCGATCGACCTGGAGAAGGCGCTCGAGGCCGCCCGGCAGAACGCGGTCGACTTCCCGCTCGGCCGGTACTTCAGCCCCGTCGGACCGCACGAGTTCGGCGACCGCTTCCGGTGGGGCTTCTCCGACCTCACGCCGGAGCAGTTGCGCGAGGCCGTCCACCGCGTGGCGGTCGCCTTCGCGTCCCCGCTCGCGCGCCGGTGACCGTCCAGCCGCTGCCCGTGGTCACCTGGGTGGCCACGGGCTGGGACGACCCCCGGGTCGTCCGGCTGCGCCATCTCATGGACGCCGAGGTCGGACCGCGCTACGCCCGTCCCGACGGTGGTCCGCGGTACCACCCGCCCGGTCCGTCCGCGTCGGAGGTCGCCGTCACGTGGCTGGCGCTGGGCGGGGACGAACCCGCGGCGACGGCGAGCCTGCGCCGGCTCGCCGTCGACGGGGAGCCGGTGCGCTGGGAGGTCAAACGCGTCTTCGTCGACCCCGCCCACCGGCGGCGGGGGCTGGCGGCCGAGGCGTTGCGCCGCGTCGAGCAGTCCGCCCGCGACCTCGGGGTGAGCCGGCTCGTGCTGCAGACGGGGAACCTCCAGCCCGAGGCCGTGGCGTTGTACGAGCGTGCGGGCTGGGAACCCGTCCCCGTGTACCCGCCGTACGACGCGGTCGTCCACAGCCGTTGCTACGGGCGCGACCTGTAGCACCAGGGTTCCCGGCAACCGTTGTGGTGGAACCGGGTTCGGCAATTGACAAACCCCGTGCCGAAGGGCACCGTGGGTGAGGAAACCATCCAGAGCGGCTGAGAGACCTGGCTCGACGACGCCGCAGCAACCCCCCGACGACCTCGGGCGCGGGTGCTCCCGCCAGGACCGATGGAGGTCGTCCAGGTGAGCACCCGTTCTCCCGCCGTTCCGCCCCGTGCCGGCGGTCCTGGCCCCGCACCCCGACCGCCGCGGCCCGAGCCCCTGCGCCGTCGTCGGGTCGTCGACCTGTGCCGCACGGCCGCCTCGCAGTGTCGTCGTCGACGCCCACACCGGCGCTGACCGGCTGCCCGCACGTCACCGGGTGACCCACCCGACCTCCCCGAACTCGTTCCACCACCGAAAGGCCCGCACCGTGAGCACCCTGGAACGGCTGCCGATCCCCGGGACCGCCGACGACCTGCGCCTGGAGACCCCCGGCGGCCCCGTCCACGAATCCGTCCTCGACGCCGTCGGCTCCAGCCCGCTGGTCCGGCTGCGGCGCACCGCGGCCCACCTGAGCGCCGCCGTCTACGTCAAGCTCGAGCAGAACAACCCCGGCGGCAGCGTGAAGGACCGCGCCGCGCTGTGGATGGTCCGTCGTGCCGAAGCCGACGGGTCGTTGCGCCCCGGCGGGACCATCGTCGAGGGGACGTCCGGCAACACCGGCGTGGGGCTGGCCGTCGTCGGTGCCCAGCTCGGCTACTCCGTCGTGGTGGTCGTCCCCGACAAGACCAGCCGGGAGAAGATCGCGGTCCTGCGCGCCTACGGCGCCGAGGTCGTCGTGGTCCCCGGCGGGGTCCCGCGCCACGACCCCCGCCACGTGCACGCGACGGCCGTCCGGCTCGCCGAGGAGATCCCCGGGGGGTGGCTCGCGAACCAGTACGACAACCCGGCGAACCCCGCCGCGCACCGCGAGACGACGGGGCCGGAGATCTGGGCCCAGACGGGTGGGCGGATCACGACCTTCGTCGCGGGGATCGGCACCGGCGGCACGGTCTCGGGCACGGGCGAGCACCTCAAGGCCGTCAGCGGTGGGCGGGTCCGGGTCGTGGGCGTCGACCCGCAGAGTTCCACCTACTCCGGCGGCGACGGCAGCCCGTGGGCCGTGGAGTCCATCGGGCACTACCTGCACCCCGACACCGTCGAGGACGTGTGGCCGGAGTCGTACCACCCCGAGGTGCTGGACGAGATCGTGACGTTCTCCGACCGCGACGCCCTGCTGACCGGCCGTCGGCTGGCCCGGGAGGAGGGGCTGCTCGTCGGCGGGTCGGCCGCGGCCGCCGTCTCGGTGGCCCTGCGCGAGGCCGAGGGTCTCGGACCGCAGGACGTGGTCGTGGTCCTGCTGCCCGACTCCGGTCGTTCGTACCTGTCCAAGAACTTCGACGACGACTGGCTGCGTGGCAGCGGTTTCCTGGAGGAAGGGGTGGAGCACCCGGTCCGGGCCCTGCTCCCCGACGGGGCGCTGGACGCTCCGGGACCGATCGCCCTGCGCGCCGACCTCACCGTGCGCGAGGCGATCGAGCAGGCCCTCGCCGAGGGGGCGCTCGGCCGCACCCCGCTGGCCGTCGTGCTGCCCCGCCAGGGAGCCAGCCGTCCCCACGCGCTCGGCGACGTCCTGGGCGCCACCACCCTCGCCGGGCTGCGCGGCCTGGTCCGCGACCACCCCGAGGTCGCCGGGGTCGCGCTGCGCGAGGTGGCCGACCCGCCGTTGCCGCAGGTCGGCGTCGGCCAGGACGTCGACGAGGCGTGGCAGGCGCTGGGCGCGGCCCCCGCGGCGTGGGTCCTGGTGGACGGCCGGGTCGCCGGCTGGGTCCGTCGTGCCCGCCTCGAGCAGTTCCGCACCCCCGAGGTCCCTGCGTGAGGACGGGCACCCGGTCCCGTCGCGCCCTGGTGGCCGACACGCTGGGTGGTGCGCTCGCGGCCCCGGGGCAGGCGCCGCTGCGCGTGCTGGACGCCGGCGGCGGCGACGGCCGGGACGCCGTCGAGCTGGCCCGCCTCGGACACGACGTCACCGTGCTGGACTCCTCGGGGCGGGCGCTGGCCGCGGCCCAGGAGCGGGCCGCCGAAGCCGGGGTGGCGCACCTGGTCCGCACCGTCGACGCCGACCTCGACGACGTCGCCGCGCTGGCCGCCATCACCCACCACCGGGCCGGCGGGTCGGGGTCGTTCGACCTCGTCCTGTGCCACGACGTCCTGCCCGCGCGGGGGACCCTCGCGCAGGTCGTGGCGGACGTCGCGGCGCTGACGTCGTCCGTGCACGCCGGGGGAGCGATCTCCCTGCTCGCACCCGTCGGTGCGCCCGCCGCCCCGGGGCTGTTGCGGCTCGACCGCGACCTCGTGCGGGGGGCGCTGCTGGCCAGCGGGTGCGACCTGCTGGACGTCGGTGGCGACGTCGTGGACGAGGTGACCGGGGTGTCGCACTGGCACCTGGTGGCGCGCCGGCGCGGGGACTGAACCCGCCCGGAAACCGTCCGGGCACGGGGCCGGGGGATCGTCACGACGATCCCCCGGCCCTTCGTCGTCCCCGTGGGGCTTACCGTAGGGGGCCTCGACGGGAGCGCACGCGCGACGGCCCGCCCACCGCAGGGTGGACGGGCCGTCGCGCACGGGCCGCTCAGTCGGTCTTGGGCAACCCGGGCGGGTTGATCTCGGACGTCTTCACGGCCTCGTCGGCGAGGTTCCAGCGTTCGAGGGTCTTGCCGTAGGCGCCGCTGGAGATGAGGTGGTTCAGCGCGTCGGCGAGGGCCTGGACGAGCCCGTTGTCCTTCTTCGTCGTCGCCGCGATGTCGGCGACGATGGTGCCGCCGCCGGGGACGGTTCCGACGATCTTCGTGTCACCGGAGACCAGCGCGTGGTAGGCGGCGGTCGGGTTCGGCCCGAAGTTCGCGACGATGCGGCCCGACTTCAGCGCCAGGTAGGTGTCGGAGGCCTGCTGGTAGTACTGGATCGTGGCCTCCTTCTCGCCGGCGGCCTTGAGCTGCTCGTTCCAGTTCAGCAGGACCTTCTCCTGGTTGGTGCCCGAACCGACCGAGACGGTCAGCCCCGCGATGTCCTTGGGCTCCTCGATCGAGGTGATCGTGGAGTCCTTCGCGACCTCCCAGGCGAGGGTGTCGACGCGGTAGGACGCGAAGTCGTACTTCTCCTTGCGCTCCTCGGTGACGGTGATGTTCGAGAACCCGACGTCGTACTGGCCGGAGTCCATCGACAGGAACAGGTTCTCCCAGCTGGTGGCCTGGATGTCGGGCTCGAGGCCCAGGACACCGGCCACGAGGAGGGCGATGTCGGGTTCGATCCCGATGACGGTCTTGTCGTCGTCGGCCTTGAAGCTCAGCGGCGGGGCGCCGTTGCCGGTGGTGCCGATGACGAGCGTCCCGCGGTCCTTGATCGCCTGGGGGACCTTGGCGGCGATCTCCGGCACGGCCTCGACGGTGATGCGGCCCTTCTGGGCCGGGCTGGTGTCGACCGCGGTGCCGCCGGAGGCGCTGGAGGTGGACGCGGGAGCGGTCGCCGGGTCGGTCCCGTCGCCGCAGGCGGCCAGGACGAGCGGGGTCGCGGCCAGCGACAGGAGCCAGGTTCGACGGCTGATCAAGGGGTTCTCCTCGGGTTTGCGGACCTGCCTCGTGGCAGGCCGACAGGGCGGTCCGGCGTTCGCGCCGGACCGGGGTGGGGCTGGGTGGTTCAGAGGACCTTCGCGAGGAACGAGCGGGTGCGCTCGTGCCGCGGGTGGTCGAAGACCTCGGTGGGGGTCCCTTCCTCGAGGACGACGCCTTCGTGCATGAACAGCACGCGGTCGGCGACCTCCCGGGCGAAGCCGATCTCGTGGGTGACGACCACCATGGTCGTGCCGGACGCGGCGAGGTCGCGGATGACGTCCAGCACCTCACCGACGAGTTCGGGGTCCAGCGCCGACGTCGGTTCGTCGAACAGGACCAGGGAGGGCTTGAGAGCGAGCGCACGGGCGATGGCCACGCGCTGCTGCTGGCCGCCGGACAGGCGGCGCGGGTACTCGCCGGACTTGTCGGCCAGGCCCACGCGCTCGAGCAGTGCGCGCGCCTCGGCCTCGACCTCGGACCGCTTGCGCCGCTGCGCCGAGACGGGGGCCTCGACGACGTTCTCCAGGACCGTCAGGTGCGGGAACAGGTTGAAGTGCTGGAAGACGAACCCGATGTTCGACCGCTGGCGCAGCACCTCGCGCTCGTGCAGCTCGCGCAGGTGGTTTCCGGCGCGCTTGTAGCCGATGAGCTCACCGTTGACCTCGACGACGCCCGCGTCGACCTTCTCGAGGTGGTTGATGGTGCGCAGCAGCGTGGACTTGCCCGAGCCGGAGGCGCCGAGCACGACGGTGACGGTGCCGGCGGCCACCGACAGGTCGACGCCGCGCAGGACCTCGAGCGCGCCGAAGCGCTTGTGGACGCCCTCGAGCCTGACGACGGTACCGGACGCCGGACGGTTCAGGGTCGGCGTGCTCATCGGGAGACCCCCGGGCGACGGGTGCGGGCGGCCCGCACGGTGCGGACGAGCTTCAGCAGCGGGAGCTCGGTCTGGTTCCGGTCGCTGCCGCGGCCGTAGTAGCGCTCGACGAACCACTGCGCGATGGACAGCACGGTGGTGAGGACGAAGTACCAGATCGCGGCCACGAGGAGCAACGGGATGACCCGGCCGGTGCGGTTGTACACGACCTGCACCTGGTAGAAGAGCTCGGGCAGCGCCATGATGTAGACGACCGACGTGCCCTTGAGCAGACCGATGATCTCGTTGCCGGTGGTGGGGACGATGATCCGCAGGGCCTGCGGGAGCTGGATGCGCCAGAACTGCCGGAACTGGGGGATCCCCAGCGCGGCCGCCGCCTCGCGCTGACCCGGGTCGATCGCCAGGAACCCGGAACGGACGATCTCCGCGAAGTAGGCGGCCTGGTGCAGGCCCAGGCCGAGGAACGCGGCGGTGAGCGGAGCGATGAGGTTCTGGGTCGAGAAGGTCCAGAACTGCGGCCCGAAGGGGACCCCGAACCCGATGTTCTTGTAGAGGATCGCCAGGTTGAACCAGAACAGGAGCTGCAGGATCAGCGGGACCGAGCGGAAGACGCTGATGTAGGCGAAGCTGACACCCTGCAGCAGGGGGTTCTTCGACATCCGCATGAGCGCCAGCACCGTGCCCAGCACGAGACCGATGGCCGTGCCGACG
The DNA here is from genome assembly GCF_003002055.1 of Kineococcus rhizosphaerae. Taxonomy (NCBI): domain Bacteria; kingdom Bacillati; phylum Actinomycetota; class Actinomycetes; order Kineosporiales; family Kineosporiaceae; genus Kineococcus; species Kineococcus rhizosphaerae. The sequence continues at coordinate 7,837 of NZ_PVZF01000014.1, read as the reverse complement.
ATGGTCAGCTTCACGGTCAGCCACATCGATTCCAGGATCGTGGCGGAGAACAGGAACTCACCGACCGTGGGCCACTCCCACGCGGGGTTCGTCACGAGGGCGTTGACGGCCATCGCCGCGACCACCGCGACGACCGCCGTCGCGACCCACCGCCACGGGTGGCGTGCGGGCAGGACCTTGACAGCCCCCGCGGGTTCCTCGGTCGCCAGCGAGCGGCTGGGGGCGGTGCCGGTGCGAGTCGTCTCGCTCATCGACGGTCTCCTGGGAGTTCGGACAGGGCGGTGGGCACGGAGCGGGGCGTGGGGGGCGCAGAGGTCCCGGCCCGCAGCAGGTCCGCGGCGAGCCGGTCGGCCCGCCGGAAGAGCTCGGCGTTCGTGCCCGGCCGGGCGAACGCCGCGGCGGCGCCCTCGCCCGAGACCCAGGCCCCCGTGGCGAAGCGGCGCGGGTGCGGGGACCCGTCGTCGCGGACCAGCCGGCCCCGGCCGTCCACGACGAGCCGGCCGTTCGACAGCCGGGTCTCACCGTCGAGGACCTGGTGGGCCCGCACGTCGCCGCGTTCGCGCAGCCGCGTCAGCAGCACGTCAGAGGTGCGCTCCAGGTCCGGGACGGGCAACCGCGCCTCGACGAGGCCCTGCGCCCGCACCTCGTGGGGCCCGCTGTCCGAGCTGGCGGTGAACGAGCCCGCCCCGGGGTCGGCGACGACGTTCAGCCCGGCCCCGAGGAACCGCAGCAGTCCGGCGCGGGCCAGGGCGGACAGCTGCCGCAACCGCTGCGGCGGCGGCCCGCTGGCGACGTAGCTGAAGAACCCGTGCCACCAGCCGTCGACGTCCAGGGCCGAGGACCGGGCGTTGAGCCGCCCGGCGGCGTGCAGACCGGCGGTCACGACGTAGGCGGACAGCAGGGCCGCGACGACCGCGGCGTCGGGGGAGTGGCGCGCATCGGCCCGCCGGGTCCGGTCGTCCTCGAGGTGCTGCAGGACGCGCTCGTGGACCTCGTCCCCGGACGTCCCCCACCACCCGTCCAGCGGCCGGTCCAGCTCGGCGGCGTCGAAGCGGTCGGCGGGGTCGGGGACGGAGCGTTCGACGAGGTCGTCGACCTCGGCCGAGCCCCAGGCCGCGCGGGAGAACCGGGCGTCGAACTCGGCCGCGGCCAGCGCGGTGCGTCCGGGGTGGCTGCGGAACAGCTCGCGGTAGTGGGCCCCGGCCAGTTCCTTGACGATCAGCGGCCACAGGTCCGCCCGCAGGTCCAGCGGGGCGTCCCCGTGCAGGTCCGCGACGGTCTGCGCCGAGTAGTGGCGCGGCAGCCCGAGGTCCTTCGGGGTCTCGTAACCGATCTTCGAGCGGTACGGGACGCCGCGTCGCGAGCCGACGTGCAGCCGCGGTTCCCGGCCGCTGGGGTGGTAGTCCAGGGAGCCGTCCGGGCGTTCCGTGAACCGCCCGCCGCGGCCCTCGGTCAGGCGCACCACGAGGTCGACGAAGGCCAGGCCCATGCCGACCACGACGACGTCCGAGCCCGGGCGCAGGACGTCGAGGTCCTGGTCGCCGGTGTAGCCCGGGCGCACGTAGGCCAGGCCGTGGGTGCGGGCGAACGTCGCGATGCGCCGTTCGCGGGGACCGGGCCGGACGTCGAGGTGCCCCTGGACGAGCAGCACCGCGTCGACCGTCAGGGTCTCCTCCTGCCCGGCCAGGTGCAGCACCTGACGGCCGTCGCGGGGGTCGTCGGTCAGGTCCAGGACGGTCCGGGCGTGCCGGTGGACCCGCACCCCCGCGGGCAGCCCGGCCAGCGTGCGGGCCCACGCGTCGGCGAAGTACCCGCTGGCGAGGCGGCGCGAGGTGAAGGACCCGGGTTCGTGGCGCAGCACCTCCTCGCGCAGCAGGTCGTCACCGGCGGCGGCCGCGTCGTGCACGAGGTCGGCGCGGTTCTCGTGGACCCACCCGGCCAGCGACGGGCCGCGCAGCACGGGTTCGGCCAGGCCGGTGACGGACTCGTCGGGCAGGACGCTGATGTCCGCGGCCCGCGAGTTCATCCACAGCAACGGGTCCTGGGCCTGGCGCCACACCCGGCCGGCGCCGGAGTCGTACGGGTCCACCACGTGGACGTCGAGGACGGACCCGTCGTCGGCCGCGGCGTGCTGGGCGCCGAGACGCTGCAGGAGGACGAGGGTCCGCGGACCGGCACCGACGACGCCGAGGGAACGGGACGGTGATGGGGACGGGGGAGTGCGTGACAAGGGGGTGCTCCGGAGGTCCGCGCCGACACCGGCGCAGGGGACGTCCGCGGGCGGGGCCGCGACGGACGGGGGTCAGACCCCCGCACAGACCGCCGAGCTCAGACGACCCAGGTCGACGTGGCGCCGGCGGACCAGCAGGCTCCCGGGTGCGGTGCGGGCACTCATCTCGCGACTCCCATCGGTCCTGGCGGAAGCACCCTCGCCCGACGGGTCGGGGGGTTGCTGCGACGTCGACGAGCCAGGTCTCTCGGTCGCTCTGGATGGACGGTTCGAAACTATCCCACCGGAGCGGGTTTCTCCAAGCGCCGGACCGCCCGCACGGACCGTCCCGGGTGGTGAAGCGCTTCCATGCCGGCTGTCGGGCGGACCCACCGCGGGAGGTGGTTCCCTGGCCGGGGTGGCACCCTGGACCGAGAGCTCCCGAACCCCCGGAGGAACCGCATGACCGTCGTCGAGGACACCCGTCGGTGGAGCTTCGCCGCCGACGCCGAACCCCGCGTGCACGTCGTCCACGAGAACCCGGAGTGGTTCCCGCCCTTCGAGGCGGCCCTGCGCGCCGCCGGCGTCCCGTTCCAGGAGGTGCTGCTCACCGACGGTTCCCTCGACCTGGACGCTGAACCGGCCCCGGGCGTCTACTGGTCGCGCCTGAGCGCGTCCGCGCACACCCGGGGCAACGCCCGCACCAAGGAGTACACGCGCGCCGTGGTCGCCTGGCTGGAGGGGTGGGGGCGGCGTGTCGTGGGTGGGTCCCGTGTGGTGGAGCTCGAAGTGAGCAAGGTTGCGCAGCACGCCCTGCTGCGCCGCAACGGGTTCGACGTCCCCCGCACGCTCGCCGTGTTCGGCCGCGACGACCTGTCGACGCGTGCCCGTGAGCTCGAGGCGCCGTTCATCACCAAGCACAACCAGGGTGGCAAGGGCCTGGGCGTCCGGCGCTTCGACACGCACGACGAGTTCGACGCGTACGTCGCCTCGCCGGACTTCGAGGAACCGGCCGACGGGATCACCCTGCTGCAGGAGTACCTGCGCTCGGCCCAGCCGTTCATCACGCGCGCCGAGTTCGTCGGGGGCCGCTTCGTCTACGCGGTGCGCGTCGACACCTCCGCGGGGAGCTTCGAACTGTGCCCCGCCGACGCCTGCGAGGTCCCGACCTCCGGGCAGACGCTCGAGGCGTGCGTCGTCGACTCGCCGCAAGGGTTGTTCTCGCTGCGCGAGGAGATCACCGCGGACACCCCGCTCGTGAAGCGGTACGAGGACCTGCTGCGCGGGGCCGGCATCGAGATCGCCGGGATCGAGTTCCTGGAGACCGCCGACGGGCGCACGGTGACGTACGACGTCAACACGAACACGAACTACAACCCCGCCGTCGAGGCCGTCGCGCCGCGGTCGGGTCCCGGGGAGATCGCGGCGTACCTCGGCGCGCTCCTGCGCACCGAGACCTCGCACCGCCCCTGACGCCCACCGCCCCCGAATCCCGCCGAAGGCACACCTCGCGCCCTGAACTGCTGGTGATCAGGGCGCGAGGTGTGCCTTCGGCGCGGGGGAGCAGCCGGTAACGCGGTCAGCGGCGGGTGAGGGGCGCCCGCAGGCCGAGGTGCTCGCGCAGGGTGTCCCCGACGTACTCGATCGGGTAGGCGCCGCGGTCTTGCAGCGCCGGGACGAGCTGGTCGACGATGTCGTCCAGCCCGCTCGGGACCAGGTACGGCGTGATGTTGAAACCGTTGCTGGCGCCCGAACGCACCCAGAAGGTGAGTTCGTCGGCCAGCTGCGAGGCGGTCCCCGCGAAACCGCGCTCGGAGGAGTGGTGCAGGACCAGTTCGCGCAGCGAGAACTTGTTCTCCTCGGCGACCGCCCGCCACTGCTGCGCCAGGCTCCGCGCGTTCGCGCCCGCGCGGTGGGCCCCGCGCGTCCCGTCGATGTCCTCGATGACCGGGTCGTGCGCCGGCAGCGGACCGTCGGGGTCGTAGCCGGACAGGTCCTCGCCCCACACCTGGCCCACGAGGGACAGCGCGGTGGCGGGGGTGACCTGCTGCTCGAGGACCCAGCGGGCCTTCTCCTCGACCTCGGCCTCGGTGTCGGCCACGACGATCTGCGTCCCCGGCAGGATGAGCACGTCCCCCTCGGGGCGGCCGGCCGCGACGGTCCGGCGCCGGATGTCGTCGGCGAAGGCGAGCGCGTCGGCGTGGTCGGTGCCGTGCCGGGAGAAGATCACGTCCGCGGTGCGGGTGGCGAAGTCGCGGCCCGCGGGGGAGTCTCCGGCCTGGAACAGGACGGGGTGCTGCTGCGCGCTGCGCGGCACGGTCGGGGTGAACTCGACGTCGAAGAACCGGTCGTCGGAGGCGACCGCGTCGAAACCGTCGCCGTTCCAGCTGTCCCACACGCGCTTGGCCAGGTTCACGAAGCGTTCGGCGCGTTCGTACCGGTCCGCGTGGTCGAGGTACCCACCGCGGCGGAAGTTCGCGCCCGTCCACGCGTTGTCGGTCGTCACGACGTTCCACGCGGCGCGGCCGCCGGACAGCACGTCCAGCGAGGCGAGACGGCGGGCGAGGTCGGCCGGGTCGTTGTACGTCGTGTTCTGGGTGGCGACCAGACCGATCTTCGAGGTGAGCCCCGCGAGCGTCGCCAGCTCGGTCAGGGCGTCGGGACGGCCCACGACGTCGAGGTCGTGGATCTTGCCGCGCTGCTCGCGCAGCCGCAGGCCCTCGCCGAGGAAGAACGCGTCGAACAACCCGCGTTCGGCGGTCTGGGCCAGCTGCGTGAACGTCGAGTGGTGCAGTTGGGAACCGCTGCGGGGGTCCGACCAGATGGTGCTGTGGTTGACGCCCTGGAAGAACACGCCGAAGCGGACGACGGCGTCGGGGTAGCGGAGTTCGGTCGTGTCGTCAGTCATGGGGGAAGGTCCTCAGGCCGTCGCGAACTGGTTGGCGGGTCGGGCCAGGCCCAACGTGGACCGCAGGGTCGCCCCGGCGGTCGGCGGCTGCAGCAGACGGGCGACGCGCAGGGCGGGGAACGTCGTGCGCAGCAGCGTGCGCAGGTCCTCGTCGAGGACCGCGGCGTGCACCCGGACGCCGTCGACGGAACCGGCCAGGTCGCTCAAGTACCGGGCGAAACCTTCACCCGACCCCGACCAGCGGATCCGGCCCCGGTCCGGGGCCGTCGCGTCGGCGTCCAGGGCCGTGAGGCGGTCCGCCGCCGGGTGGGCCTCGGTGTCGAGGGCGACCTCGACGTCGAGCACGACGAGCGGCCCACCCGCGGTGCGGCGGGCCCGCTCGTCCCCGCTGAACACGACGTCGGCCGCGGTGCCCGGGGTCAGGTCCCGTGCGTGGACGGCGACGACGGACTGGCCCTGCGGGGACCGCGGGACGGTCAGCGGGCCCTTCACGGAGAAGGAGTCGGTCTCGACGTCCACGTAGTGCAACCGGTCGCGGTCGACGTAGCGGCCCGTGGCGACGTCGCGGATCACCGCGTCGTCCTCCCAGGAATCCCACAGCGCGCGGACGGTGCGGACCACGTCGGCCAGCTCGCCGGCGGGGTCGGCCTCGACGGGCAGGTTCACGCTGCGCGCGGCCGCGGCGGGCGAGGTCGTCGCGATCCACCCCGCCCGGCCCCGGCTGGAGTGGTCCAGGGAGGCGATCTGCGCGGCCACGTGGAACGGCTCGGAGTACGTCGTCGCGGCGACGGGGAGCAGCCCGATCGCGTCGGTCGTCCCGGCCAGGAAGGCCGCGCGCTGCACCGCGTCGAGGTGACCGACGGGGTTGCGCGGGTTCGGCTCCGTGGAGTCCTCGAACGTCAGCCCGGTCAGGCCCTGCGCCTGCGCGGTGACGGCGAACTCCTTCAGGCGGGCCGGGGAGAACACCTGGTCCGGGGTGGTGCGGGAACGGCGCCAGGCGGCGGGGTGCCAGCCTCCGCCGTCGACCTCCAGGAACACGTGGAACGGGGTGGGCATGTCGGGGCTCCTGGCGTCAGGGGGTGGGGACGGCGGCACGGCGGAACCGGGCGCCGGTGTGGTCGTCGGGCAGCAGCGGGCCGCTGCCGCCGAGGCGTTCGCGCAGCGTCTGGCCCGGGACGTACCCGTCGGGCCGGCGGCCGCGCTCGCGCAACCTCGGGCCGACGAGTTCGGCGAAGTCCTGCAGGGTCCCGTAGCTGTGCTGCTGGGTGAGGTTGATGCCGTCGATGCCGACGTCGTCGAGCCAGTGCTCGATCTGGGCGACGACGGCGTCGGGGGTGCCGACGGCCGCGAACGTGCGTTCCCGGCGGGCGAGGGCGGCGGTGAAGTCACCCACGCTGCGCTGCCACGGCAGGTGCGCCGCGCCGGGGTGGTCCAGCCGGCCCTCGAGCGCCAGCGCGTCGCCCACCGTGCGGTCGGCGGGGTGAGCCAGCGGGTCGAAGGGCAGCGAGGCGTGCGCGAGCCTGCCCTCGAGGCTGTCGTACCGCGCGTGCGCGGCGAGCTTGGCGACGACGTCGGACTCGGTGTGGCCCGTGACGACCGTGGCCTGCACGACGAACTTCACGCTCAGCGGGTCACGGCCGTTGCGTTCGGCCGCGGCGCGGACCGCGGCGATCGTGCGCTTGACGGTGGCGTGGTCCGGGCCGCCGGTGAAGACCAGTTCGGCGTGCCGGCCGGCGAACTCGATCCCGTCGGCCGAGGCCGTCGCCTGGATGACCAGCGGCGTGCGCTGCCGGGAGGGGGAGGACAGGTGCGGGCCGGCGACCCGGTAGCAGGTGCCCTCGTGGTCGATCGGCCGCACCCGGTCCGGTTCGACGACGACGCCCCGCTCGCGGTCGGCGACCACGGCGTCGGCGTCCCAGGAACCCTCCCAGAGCTTGTAGACGACCTCCATGAACTCGTCCGCGATCCGGTACCGCTCGGCGTGCTCGATCTGCCCGGACAGACCGAAGTTGCGCGCCGCGTTCGGCAGGTAGCTCGTCACCACGTTCCAGCCGACGCGCCCCTTCGTGAGGTGGTCCAGCGTGCTCATCCGGCGCGCGAAGGGGAACGGTGGTTCGTAGCTGGTGGAGGAGGTCACCCCGAACCCGAGGTGCTCGGTCACCGCGGCCATCGCGGGCACCACGAGCATCGGGTCGTTGCTGGGGATCTGCAGACCCTCGCGCAGCGCCGTCTGCGGGCCGTCGCGGTACACGTCGTACGCCCCGAGGACGTCGGCGAGGAACACGGCGTCGAACTGCGCCTCCTCGGCGAGCCGGGCCAGCGTCGTCCAGTAGCCGATGTCGTTGAACTCGTGGCGGTGGTTGCCGGGCAACCGCCACAGCCCGTGAGTGATGTGGCTCACGCAGTTCATCTCGAACAGGTTGAGCAACAACGGCTTGGGGCCGGGCAACGCGTCCTCCATCGTCCTTGGCGGAAGCACCGACCCTCGAGGGGGGTTGCTGCGGCGTCGTCGAGCCAAGTCTCTCGGCCGCTCTGGATGGTCCGGCCAGTCAACGTCACGGTCGGCTCCCGTGTCAACTACGCTCGCCCTCACTCCCCACGTGAGCGAGGACCTCATGCCTGCTGAGTGACTGTTTTAGATGTGCGGTGAGGGCTGCGCCGGCCTGGTCAACCGGCGCAGCATCATCCGCGTGTAGGCAATCTCAACCATGGCGACCGCC